>JAEWCA010000221.1 GCA_023390875.1 Actinomycetes bacterium | reverse complement strand
GCCCGGCGCCGGGCCTCGCGGTTCGCGCCGCCCTCGACGGGGGCGTCCTCGGGTGCGCCGTCGACCGGGCCAGTGACGCGCGACGCGTCGCCGTCGACGGACGGCGCCGAGTACTGGAGCGGCACGCGCTCCTGCGGCCCGTCGATGCCCTTCGCCACGAGCCGCGGCCCGTCCTGGACACCGCGCGGTCCGGCGGCCGAGGCGCCGGCGCTCGCAGCCGCTGCCGCGGCCGAGTCGGCGGTGACCGCGGGAGCCTCAGGCTCGGCCACCTGGACCTCGAGGTTGAACAGGTAGCCGACCGTCTCCTCCTTGATGGAGTCGGTCATCGCGTTGAAGAGCTGGTAGCCCTCGCGCTGGTACTCGATGAGCGGGTCGCGCTGGGCCATCGCCCGCAGGCCGATGCCCTCCTTCAGGTAGTCCATCTCGTACAGGTGCTCGCGCCACTTGCGGTCGAGGACCGAGAGCGTCACGCGCCGCTCGAGCTGGCGCATGTTGTCCGACCCGATCGTCTCCTCACGCTCCGCGTAGGCGTGCTCGGCGTCGGAGAGGATCTCGCGCTCGATGAGGTCCGCCGACAGGCGCGTCGTGCTGCCGGCCTGCTCGACGACCTCGTCGGGCGTGATCGACACCGGGTAGACCGCCTTGAGCGCCGTCCACAGCGCGTCGAGGTCCCAGTCCTCCGGCCGCCCCTCCGCGGTGGCACCCGTGATGTACGCCGTCAGCACGTCGCGGCGGAAGTGGCCGACCTGCTCGTGCAGGTCCTCCCCCTCCAGGACACGGCGGCGCTGCTCGTAGATGACCTCACGCTGCCGGGACATCACGTCGTCGTACTTGAGGACGTTCTTGCGGATCTCGAAGTTGCGGGCCTCGACCTGCGCCTGTGCCGACTGGATGCCGCGCGTGACGATCTTCGACTCGAGCGGCATGTCCTCGGGGAAGCCCGCGCGCGTCATCATCGACTCGGCCAGGCCCGAGTTGAACAGGCGCATGAGGTCGTCCTGCATCGACAGGTAGAACCGGGACTCGCCCGGGTCCCCCTGACGGCCGGAACGACCGCGCAGCTGGTTGTCGATGCGGCGCGACTCGTGCCGCTCGGTGCCGAGCACGTACAGCCCGCCGAGCTCGGTGACCTCGTCGTGCTCCGCCGCGACGGCCGCCTTCGCCTTGTCGAGGGCCGACGGCCACGCGGCCTCGTACTCCTCCGCGTTCTCGGCCGGGTCCAGCCCCCGGGCCGCGAGGTCCGCGACCGCCATGAACTCGGCGTTGCCGCCGAGCATGATGTCGGTGCCACGGCCGGCCATGTTCGTCGCGACCGTGACGGCGCCCTTGCGGCCGGCCTGCGCGACGATCGACGCCTCACGCGCGTGCTGCTTGGCGTTGAGGACCTCGTGCGGGACGCCCTGCTTCTTGAGCTTGGAGCTCAGCAGCTCGCTCTTCTCGACGCTCGTGGTGCCGACAAGGACCGGCTGGCCCTTCGCGTGGCGCTCGACGATGTCGGCGACCACCGCGTCGAACTTGCCCTCTTCGCTCTTGTAGACGAAGTCGCGCTGGTCGATGCGCTGCATCGGCCGGTTGGTCGGGATCGGGACGACACCCAGCTTGTACGTGCCCTGGAACTCGGCGGCCTCGGTCTCGGCCGTACCGGTCATGCCCGACAGCTTGGTGTAGAGGCGGAAGTAGTTCTGCAGCGTGATCGTCGCGAGCGTCTGGTTCTCCGCCTTGATCGCGACGCCCTCCTTCGCCTCGATCGCCTGGTGCATGCCCTCGTTGTAGCGGCGGCCCGGCAGGATGCGGCCCGTGTGCTCGTCGACGATGAGCACCTCGCCCTGCATCACCACGTAGTCCTTGTCGCGCTTGAACAGCTCCTTCGCCTTGATGGCGTTGTTGAGGAAGCCGATGAGCGGCGTATTGAGGGACTCGTAGAGGTTGTCGATGCCGAGGTAGTCCTCGACGCGCTCGATGCCGGGCTCCAGCACGCCGACCGTGCGCTTCTTCTCGTCGACCTCGTAGTCCCGCTCCGGCTGCAGCCGGCGGACGACCTTGGCGAACTCGGCGTACCACCTGTTCGCGTCGCCCGACGCGGGGCCCGAGATGATGAGCGGGGTGCGCGCCTCGTCGATGAGGATCGAGTCGACCTCGTCGACGATCGCGAAGTTGTGGCCGCGCTGGACGAGCTCGTCGGTGCTCCACGCCATGTTGTCGCGCAGGTAGTCGAACCCGAACTCGTTGTTCGTGCCGTACGTGATGTCGGCGGCGTACTGCTGGCGGCGCTCGGGCGGCGTCTGGCCGGTGAGGATGACGCCGCTCGTGAGGCCGAGGAAGCGGTACACGCGGCCCATGAGCTCGGCCTGGTAGCCGGCCAGGTAGTCGTTGACCGTGACGACGTGCACGCCCTTGCCGGACAGCGCGTTGAGGTACGCCGGCGCGGTGGCGACGAGGGTCTTGCCCTCACCGGTCTTCATCTCGGCGATGTTGCCGAGGTGCAGCGCCGCACCGCCCATGAGCTGGACGTCGAAGTGGCGCTGGCCCAGCGTGCGCCGGGACGCCTCGCGGACGGCCGCGAAGGCCTCCGGCAGCAGGTCGTCGAGCGTCTCGCCGTCGGCGAGCCGGGCGCGGAACCGGTCGGTCTCCTCGCGCAGCTCGGCGTCGGACAGCGACTCGAAGCTGTCCTCCAGGGCGTTGACCTGCTGGGCGATGCCCGACAGCTTCTTGACGATCCGGCCTTCACCGAGGCGCAGGACCTTCTCGAGGATCGCTGGCACGCATGACTCCCGACGTGTTCGCACCCCGGGCGCGCACGGCGTCGGAGCGGCTGGTGTCACCGACCGCGCGGCCGGGCCCGACCATCGTAGGCGAGCGGCGGGCGCGTGGGCGAAGAACGACCCCTGTGCACAGGATTCCGCCGAGCGTGAACGCACCCGCCCGGGCCGACGACCTCGCTGGTCCGCGCCCTGCCGTGACCGCGGCGCTCACCCCGCGGCGGTCGCCTGCTGCAACGCTCCCGCCAGGTCCCCGCGCAGGGACCCGTCCGGCGCACCGACGGCCACCTTGTCGAGTCCCAGCCACCGAGCCATGAGCTCGAGCTCGGCAGCGAGCTCGGGCAGCAGGACGTCGTCGCCCGGGGCGCCCGGGACCGCCGTGCGGTGCGCCGCGTGCACGCGCAGCACCCCGGCCCGCCGGTCCGCCTTGAGGTCGAGCAGCGCCGGGATCGTCTCGCCGAGCAGGAACGGCAGGACGTAGTAGCCCCACACGCGCTTCGGCTCGGGCACGTAGATCTCGATCCGGTAGCGCAGCCCGAACATCTCCTCGAGCCGCTGCCGCTCGAAGACCAGCGGGTCGAACGGGCTGAGCAGCGCCGCGCCCGTCGCCCACCTCGGCACCGTGGCGTCGCGGTGCCGGTACGCGGGCCGCCCGCCCCAGCCGTCGACCTCGACGGGCACGAGCACGCCGTCCTCGGCGAGCGCAGCGATCGCCGGCAGCGCCCGCCGCTGCGGGACGCGGAAGTAGTCGGCCAGGGCGCGGACCGTCCCGACCCCGAGCGCGCGTGCGGAGATCTCGACGAGCGCGCGCACGGCGTCCTCGTCCGACCGTGCCGGCTGCGCGAGCACGTCCGCGGGGAGCACGCGCGACGTCAGGTCGTAGCGGCGCTCGAACGCCGGGTTCCGGCCCGCGGACGTGACCTCCCCGGTGAAGAACAGGAACTCGAGCACGCGCTTCGCCACGGTCCAGTTCCAGCCCCACTCGGTGCGCGTGGTGGGGTGCTCGGCCTCGAACTGCACCTGCACCTCGCGCGCGGTGAGCGGACCCTGCTCGGCGATCAGCGCGCGGACCTCGTCGACCACCGGGGCGTGCTGCAGCGGCACCTGCGCGATCGCGCCCCACGCCTCGTTGAGGTAGTCGCGCTGGCGCCACTCGAGCAGCCGGAACGTCTCGGGCGGGACGTACGACGCCACGTGCGCCCACGCCTCGACCAGCCGCCGGGGCGCCCGACCCGCCGCCCTGTCGACGAGCGTCGTGTCGTACGGCCCGACCCGGCTGAACGTCGGCACGAGGTGCGCGCGCGCGAGGACGTTCACGGAGTCGATCTGCAGGAGCCCGAGCCGGTCGACGACCTGCCGGAACCCGCGCGCGTCGACGGCGCCGCGGCTCTCCCGGCGACGACGGTCGAGACCCTGGGCCCGCAGCGCGACCCGGCGCGCCTGCGACTGGGAGAGCTGCTCGGGACGGGGCATGACGACATCCTGCCGCGCGCCACCGACACGACGACGCCCGGCCCCACGAGGGACCGGGCGTCGTGCCACGCGGTGGTCAGCCCGCGACGGCCGCCCCCTGGGCGACCGGGGCGGCCTGCGCGCCTGTCACCGGCATGTCGAGCTTGATGACGCCGTAGCTCCAGCCGCGCCGCCGGTACGCGACCGCCGGCTGGGCCGTCTCCGCGTCGACGAACAGGTAGAAGTCGTGCCCGACGAGCTCCATCTCGTAGAGCGCGTCGTCCACCGTCATCGGCGAGGCCTCGTGGACCTTCTCGCGGATCACGACGGGCGAGTCGCCGAGCGTCGTCTCGACCGCGCCGTCCGGGCCCACGGTCGGGGCCTCGGGTGAGGCGTCGGACAGCTCGTCGGGCGGACGGACGTCCACGGGCGTCATCGGAGTGTGGTTGCGGTGGTCCTTGCGCCGGTCACGCGTGCGACGCAGGCGCTCGAGCAGCTTCCCGAGCGCGAGGTCGAGCGCGGCATAGCGGTCGTCGGCGCACGCCTCGGCGCGGATCACGGGACCCTTGTCGACGACCGTGAGCTCGACGCGCTCACGGCTGCCCGACTGACGAGGGTTCGCCTCGTGCGACACGAGGACGTCGATCCGCTGGGCGCGGGGGGCCAGCTGCTCGACCTTCGCGAGCTTCTGCTCGAGGTGCGCCCGGTACTTGGGGAGCACCTCGGTGTGCCGGCCTGCAACCACGATCTCCATGTGAGCCTCCTGGGAGGTCAGGGGCGGCGTCAGCGCCGCCCGGGCGACATGCACTGTGCTTGCCCCGACGGGGCAATCAGGCGGCACCACCTCCTCCGCAGTCCGGGCTCCGCGACCCCCGAGGAGGGTGCGGCCCGGCTCCGTGGGCTCTGACCACCACGGTAAGCCCGGCCGTCGCGCTTAATCCAATCCACGCCGTGGTCTCACCCGGCCGGCGCCACGGAGCGCGCCCGCGACGAGCCCGGCGGGGGTGTCGACGCGAGCGTGAGGCAGCCGACGACCTCCGCGCCGGAGTCGCGCAGCGCCGCCGTGCACGCCGCGACGGTCGCCCCGGTGGTCAGCACGTCGTCCACGAGCAGCACCCGCACGCCGTCGCCGGACCGGCGGCGGTGGGCCCGGACGACGACCTGGCCCTGCAGGTTCCGCGCCCGCTCCCGCACCCCGAGACCGACCTGGTCGCCCCCGCGGCGACGGGCGAGGACCGGCGCCGTCCAGGTCTCCACTCCCCCGGTCGCCGCACCCCCCGCGCCGCCCCGGGGGCGGGGGGTTTTTAACAA
>JAEWCA010000200.1 GCA_023390875.1 Actinomycetes bacterium | reverse complement strand
CCGGGGGGGGGGCCCCGGGGGGGCGGGGGGCCCCCCCCCCCGTCGGCGTGGAGCGGGAGGGTCAGCGCGCGGCCGAGCCCTCCGTGCTCGTCGGTCGTGCTCGGCTGCGCCCTGCCCTCCGGCAGGTGCCACGCTCCGCGCGACCCCTACCTGCGGTCAGCGCGCGGCCGAGCCCTCCACGTAGTCGGTGTCCGAGGGCTTCACCCACGCGAACAGCTTGCGCAGCTCGCGGCCGACCGGCTCGATCGGGTGGTTCTGGCCCTTCTCGCGGAGCTCCTTGAACTCCGGGGCGCCCGCGTCCTGGTCGTCGATGAACCGCTTGGCGAACGCGCCGTTCTGGATGTCGGCGAGCACGGCCTGCATGTTCGTCTTCACGTCGGGCGTGATGACGCGCGGGCCCGAGACGTAGTCGCCGTACTCGGCCGTGTCCGAGACCGACCAGCGCTGCTTGGTGATGCCGCCCTCGAAGATGAGGTCGACGATGAGCTTGAGCTCGTGCAGCACCTCGAAGTACGCGACCTCGGGCTGGTAGCCGGCCTCGGTCAGCGTCTCGAAGCCGTACTGGATGAGCTGCGACACGCCACCGCACAGGACGGCCTGCTCGCCGAACAGGTCGGTCTCGGTCTCCTCGGTGAACGTCGTCTTGATGCCGGCGGCGCGCAGGCCACCGATCGCCTTGGCGTACGACAGGGCCAGCGCCCACGCGGAGCCCGACGCGTCCTGCTCGACGGCGACGATCACGGGGACACCGCGGCCGTCGACGTACTCGCGGCGCACGAGGTGGCCGGGGCCCTTGGGCGCGACCATGAAGACGTCGTGGTTGGCGGCCGGCTTGATGTAGCCGAAACGGATGTTGAAGCCGTGGCCGAAGACGAGGGCGGCGCCGTCCTTGAGGTTCGGCTCGATCTCGTCGCGGTAGACGATCCGCTGCACCTGGTCGGGCGCCAGGATGACGACGACGTCGGCCTCGCGGACCGCGTCGGCCACCGTGGCGACCTTGAGGCCCTGGTTCTCGGCCTTCTCGCGGGACGACGAGCCCTCGCGCAGACCGACGGTCACGTCGACGCCGGAGTCGCGCAGGTTGAGGGAGTGCGCGTGCCCCTGGCTGCCGTAGCCGATGACGGCGACCTTCTTGGACTGGATGACCGACAGGTCGGCGTCGTCGTCGTAGAACAGCTCAGCCACGGTGGATCTCCTCAGGTGATGTGGGGTCGTGCGGGACGAAGGATGTCAGGACGCGCGCGTGACGCGCTCGAGCGCCCGGTCCGTGATCGACCGCGAGCCACGGCCGATCGCGACGGTGCCGGACTGGACGATCTCGCGGATGCCGAACGGCTCGAGGGCCGCGAGCAGCGCGTCGAGCTTGCCGGGGCTGCCGGTCGCCTCGACGACGACCGTGTCCGGGACCACGTCGACGACGTGCGCGCGGAACAGCTGGACGACCTCGAGCACGCTCGTGCGCTGCGACGTGTCGGCCTTGACCTTGACGAGCAGCAGCTCGCGCTGCACCGACGCGGCGTCCTCGAGCTCGACGATCTTGATGACGTTGATGAGCTTGTTGAGCTGCTTGGTGACCTGCTCGAGGGGCAGCTCGTCGACGTCGACGACGACGGTGATCCGGGAGATCTCCGCGTGCTCCGTCGGGCCCACCGCGAGCGAGTGGATGTTGAACGAGCGGCGCGCGAACAGGCCCGCGACGCGCGTGAGCACACCGGGCTTGTTCTCGACGAGCACCGAGAGGGTGTGACGGGACATGGCTTCAGTCCTCCCGGTCCCACGCCGGGCTGATGCCGCGGGCGTACTGGATGTTGTCGTTGCTCACGCCGGCGGCGACCATCGGCCACACCATCGCGTCGCGCGACACGGTGAAGTCGACGACGACGGGCTGGTCGTCGATCTCGAGCGCGCGCTTGATCGTCGCGTCGACGTCCGCCTTCGTCTCGCAGCGCAGGCCCACGCAGCCGTAGGCGTCGGCGAGCTTGACGAAGTCGGGGATGTGCACGGTGCCGTGGCCGGTGTGCAGGTCGGTGTTCGAGTACCGGGACTCGTAGAACAGCGTCTGCCACTGGCGGACCATGCCGAGCGACGAGTTGTTGATGACGGCGACCTTGATCGGGATCTCGTTGATCGCGCAGGTCGCGAGCTCCTGGTTGGTCATCTGGAAGCAGCCGTCGCCGTCGATCGACCAGACGGTCCGGTCGGGCTGGCCGACCTTGGCACCCATCGCGGCCGGGACCGAGTAGCCCATGGTGCCGAGGCCGCCCGAGTTCAGCCACGAGTTGGGCCGCTGGTACTTGATGAACTGCGCCGCCCACATCTGGTGCTGCCCGACGCCCGCGACGTAGATCGCCTCGGGTCCGGACAGCTCGCCGATGCGGCTGATGACGTGCTGCGGGGCCAGGTGGCCGTCGGACGGCTCGTCGTAGCCGAGCGGGAACGTGCCGCGCCACTCGTCGAGCTGCTGCCACCAGCCCTCGAGGTCCGGCTTGCCGTGCTGGCCGTGCTCGCGCTGCAGCTCGGGCAGCAGGTCGGCGAGCACCTCCTTGAGGTCGCCCACGATCGGGACGTCGACGGCGCGGTTCTTGCCGATCTCGGCGGGGTCGATGTCGGCGTGCACGACCGTCGCCTTCGGGGCGAAGCTCGACAGCTGGCCGGTGACGCGGTCGTCGAACCGGGCACCGAGCGCGACGATGAGGTCGGCCTTCTGCAGGGCCGCGACGGCGGCGACCGTGCCGTGCATGCCGGGCATGCCCAGGTTCTGCGGGTGCGCGTCGGGCAGCGCGCCGGGGGCCATGAGCGGCGTGACGGCCGGGGCGCCCGACGCGTCGACGAGCGCCTGCAGCTCCGCCGCGGCACGGGCCCGGATCACGCCGCCGCCGACGTACAGGACCGGACGACGTGCGGTCGCGAGCAGCCGGGCCGCCTCGCGGATCTGCTTGGCGTGCGGCTTGATCACCGGGTGGTAGCCGGGCAGCGTGAGCTCCTGCGGCCACGAGAACGTGGTCTGGCTCTGCATCGCGGACTTCGCGATGTCGACGAGCACCGGGCCGGGGCGGCCGGTCGACGCGATGTGGAACGCCTCGGCGATGACGCGCGGGATGTCGTCCGGGTCGGTGACGAGGTAGTTGTGCTTGGTGATCGGCAGCGTGATGCCGACGATGTCGGCCTCCTGGAACGCGTCCGTCCCGATGAGCGACGCGCCCACCTGGCCCGTGATCGCGACGAGCGGCACCGAGTCCATGTGCGCGTCGGCGATCGGCGTCACGAGGTTGGTCGCGCCGGGGCCCGACGTCGCCATGCAGACGCCGACCCTGCCGGTCGCCGACGCGTAGCCGGCGGCCGCGTGGCCGCCGCCCTGCTCGTGGCGCACGAGGATGTGGCGCAGCCGCGTCGAGTCCATCAGCGGGTCGTACGTGGGCAGGATGGCGCCGCCGGGGATGCCGAACACGACCTCGGCGCCCGCCTCCTCGAGCGAGCGGACGATCGACTGCGCGCCGGTGACCTGCTCCGCCGCGGCGGGCACGCTGCCCGGGACGGCGCCGGTGGCGGTGCGCGCGGCCGGGACGACGACCGCCGGGGTGGCCGGCTGCGTGGCCGGTCCGGTCGAGCGCGGCGGTGCCGGGTGGGGACCCTGGACCATCGTTGTCTCCCTGGGTGGTGCTGCTGGCGTGACGGTGCCGGACAAACGAAAACCCCTCGACGCCATGATCGGCCTGACGAGGGGTGAGCGCGCTGACGAGGACCTGGCGGGTGGCCTCAGCCGGCGCGCTCAGGAAGTACTACGAGGAGGATCGTCTGCACGGGCTCGACCCTACGCCACCGTAGGGTCGATGTCACGGCGTCTCGCATGCTGGTTCACGGGTCCACGGGTCGAGACGACGCCCCGAGCCGGACGAGCGGCGCGCCCGGCCCGGGGACGGCCGTCAGCAGGTGGTGCCCGTCGCGCACCACTGGTGCCCGACGTCCACGACGAGGCGCGAGCCCGCACCCGGACCCGCGAGGACGAACGCGCGGAACGGCAGCCGGGCGCGGACACCGAGCCCGATCGTGGTGACGGCCTCGAAGCTGCCGGCGAACCGCACGTCACGGAACGTGCGGTAGCCGGTCGTGTCGACGAGGGCGCCGGAGGGCAGGAACCAGGCGTCTGTCGGGACCGCGCCGGCCTGCGCGACGATCTCGAGCCGCGCCCCGCCGGCGACCGGAACGGGCGTCCCGGTGGGGTCCTGGAGGACGACGTCGACGTACTTCACGGACCAGCCGGCGAGCGGGCCGTCGAGGTCCAGGACGAGGCGGTCGTAGCAGTCGTGGCGACCGGCGCGGACGCCGGTCACGGACGAGGAGCTCGGCAGCCCGTACACCGACCTGGGCTGGGAGCCCCACACCTGGCCGCAGTACGGCGCGGCCGAGGCGGAGGTCGGGACGAGCAGCAGGCCGAGGCCCGCGAGGACGAGGACGAGCAACGAGCTGAGCGATCTACGCATGAGGCACGACCTTCGGAGACGGGGGTTCTCACAGGTGTGCGGTGGAGCACCCGACGAGCCGAGGGCAGCCGGGGACCATCGGAGCACGCCCGCCCGCGTGGGCGACGAGCGGACGACGGCACGCACACGACGGCCCACGACCGTCGGAGTCGTACGACGCGCCTCGGATACCTGCGGGCGCTCAGCCGACCGCCGGGTCGAAGTCGAACGCGGGCAGGTCGTCGATGCTGCGGCGGTTCTTGAGCCGGCGGTAGTCGGCCTGCCCCTCGTCGCCCTTGCGCTCCATGTACGGCGGCAGCAGGTCCCGCTCCCCCACGTAGTCCATGAACGGCACGCCGTACCCGCACGAGTCGCTGACCCGCTCGACGTCCACGAGCACGACGGCGCGCGCGCCGCGCGTCTCGGGGAACATCGCGACGAGCTCGTCGAACCCGTCGTCGTACAGCGTGACGAACCGGCCCCGACCGTGCAGGCGCACGATGTTCGGCGGCCCCTCGAACGCGCAGAACATGAGCGTGATCCGACCGTTGTCGCGCAGGTGGGCGATCGTCTCGGCGCCGCTCGCCGTGAGGTCGACGTACGCGACCGTGTGGTCGTCGAGCACCACGAACGAGCCGCCGATGCCCTTCGGGGAGACGTTGACGTGACCGTCCGGGCCGCTCGGCGCGGTGGCGACGAAGAACATGTGCTGCGCCAGGAGGAACGCGCGCATCCGGTCGTCGATCCGCTCGTGGACCTTGCCCATCGGGTCTCCTCCTCGTCGTCCGTCACGTCCGACCCTACGCAGCCGGGGAAGGGCGGCGCCGGGGCGGGCCACCGTGCGGACGCGTGGGTCTGCCCCACCGACAGCGCGAGGGGACATACCTACCGTTGTCGGACATGACGACCACCTCGACGACTGCCCCGCTCCAGCGGCCGCCCGCGTCGCGCGTGCGACGACGTCGCGGCAAGGCCCACCGCGTCAGCTGGGTCGCCGTCCTGCTCACGTCGCTCGCGATCGTCGCGTGGTCGGCGGTGCCCTACCTGACGTCGTCGCTCGCGCAGGCCGACCCCGACCGCGCGCCGCTCGCCACGGCCTACGCGGGGACCCCCGTCGTCGTGCAGGTCGCGTTCGTGCTGCACGTCGCCGGCGCGGGCGTCGCCCTGCTCGTCGGCCCGTTCCAGTTCTGGGCGGCCTCCCGGCGACGGTTCCCGGGGCTGCACCGGTGGCTCGGCCGGACCTACCTCGTCGGGGTGCTGGTCGGTGGCGTCGCGTCGCTCGTCATGGCGCCGTGGAACACGGCCGGCATGGTCGGGTTCTTCGGGTTCGGGACGCTCGGCGTGCTGTGGGTGTGGTCCGCGTGGCGGGCCTACCGCGCGATCCGGTCCGGCGACGTGCGGTCGCACCAGGCGTGGATGATCCGCAGCTTCGCGATGACGTACGCGGCCGTGACGCTCCGGACGTGGACCGGGGTGCTCGTCGCCGTGCAGGCGCTCGCCGCGGGCGGTGCGTTCGACGCCGACGCCGCGTTCCGGAACGCGTACGCCGCGGTGCCGTTCCTCGCGTGGCTGCCGAACGTGGTGGTCGCCGAGATCATGGTCCGGCGGCGGGGGCTGCCCGCGCTGCGGGTCGTCGACCCGGCGACCACCACCCGTCAGCTCGACGAGCGGCGGTAGACCCGCGCCTCCCAGGGACGCAGCGACCCCAGGGTCCCGGCGTCGTCGTAGTTGCCCAGCAGCAGCGTGCTGCCGTCGTCGAACGCCCACGCGTCACCCACGTCGAACGTCTGCTCGTCGCCCGTGAAGTTGCCGAGCACCAGCAACGACTCGTCCCCGAGGCGGCGCGTGAACGCGTACACGTGCTCGTCGTCGGGCAGCAGCATCGTGAAGTCGCCGAGCGCGACCACCGGGTCGTCGTGCCGCAGCGCGATCAGCCGGCGGTAGTGGTGGAACACCGAGCGGGGGTCGGCCCGCTCGGCCTCCGCGTTGACCGTCACGTGGTTCGCGTTGACCGGCAGCCACGGCGTGCCCGTCGTGAACCCGGCGTGCTCGGAGGCGTCCCACTGCACCGGCGTGCGCGCGTTGTCGCGGCTCATCCGGGCGAGGCCCTCGAGCAGCTCCTCGTCGGTCGAGTGGCCGCGCGCGCGAGCCTCGGAGATGTGCCGCAGCGACTCGATGTCCTGGTAGTCCTCGAACCGGGTGAGGTGCGCGTTCGTCATCCCGAGCTCCTCGCCCTGGTAGACGTACGGCGTCCCGCGGTGCAGGTGCAGCACCGTCGCGAGCATCGTCGCGGACTCGCGGCGGTAGCGGTCGTCGTCGCCGAACCGGGAGACGATGCGCGGCTGGTCGTGGTTGTCCCAGTAGAGGCTGTTCCAGCCGGCGTCCGCGAGGCCGGCCTGCCAGCGCCCGAACGACGTCTTGAGGTCCGTCAGCCGCAGCCGCCTCGTGTCGAACTTGCCGCCCGGCCCGTGGTCGAGCCCGACGTGCTCGAACTGGAACACCATGTCGACCTCGGCCCGCGCCGGGTCGGTGAACAGCCGCGCGTCCTCGATCGTCACGCCGGGCATCTCCCCGACCGCGAGGAGGCGCTCCGGGTGGTCCGCGAACACCTCGCGGTGCATCTCGGCGAGGAACTCGTGGATGCGCGGTCCGCACGTGTAGAACGGCGACCCGTCGGCCCACAGCCCGTCGTGCACCACGCCGTCGCGCAGCGGCACCTCCTTGGACACCAGGTTGATGACGTCCATGCGGAAGCCGTCGACCCCGCGGGCCAGCCACCAGCGCATCATCTCGTAGACCGCCTGGCGGACCTGCGGGTTCTCCCAGTTGAGGTCCGGCTGCTTGCGGCTGAACAGGTGCAGGTAGTACTCCTGCGTCTCCTCGTCGAGCTCCCACGCAGGGCCCGAGAAGAACGAGCCCCAGTTCGTCGGCTCCGCACCCGGCTGGCCCGGCTCGGTGCCGGGACGGGCGGGGCGCCACCAGTACCAGTCGCGCTTGTCGCTGTCCTTCGACGAGCGCGACTCGACGAACCACGGGTGCTCGTCCGACGTGTGGTTGACGACGAGGTCCATGACGAGCCGCATGCCGCGCGCGTGCAGGGCCCCGATCAGCTCGTCGAGGTCGTCGAGCGTCCCGAACACGGGGTCGACGTCCTGGTAGTCGCTGATGTCGTACCCGTTGTCGTCCTGCGGCGAGGAGTACACCGGCGACAGCCAGACGACGTCGACCCCCAGCTCGACGAGGTGGTCCAGGTGCTGCAGGACACCCGGGATGTCGCCGATGCCGTCGCCGTCCGAGTCGGCGAACGAGCGGGGGTAGATCTGGTAGACCACCGCCCTCGTCCACCACGGTGCGTCCTCGACGGTCCACGTCATGCGGGTGCTCCCCTCACTTGATGGCGCCGCGCGTGACGCCCGAGATGACCCACCGCTGCGCGACCACGTACACGACGAGCAGCGGGATCATCGCGAGCAGGTACGACGCGAAGGCCAGCGTGTAGTTCGTGTTGAAGGTGCTCTGGAACACGTACTGCTGCAACGGGAGCGTCGCGGCGGACGGGTCCGACAGGATCACGAGCGGCAGCATGAAGTCGTTCCACGCCCACACGCACGCGATGATGCCGACGGTCGCGTTGATGGGCCGCAGCAGCGGGAAGATGACCTTCCAGAACACCGTCCACGTGCTCGCGCCGTCGATGATCGCCGCCTCCTCGAGCTCCCGGGGGATCGAGTGGATGTACGCGACGAACACGAACACGTTGAACGACAGGCCGAACACGACGTACAGCAGGATCAGGCCGAGCTGGTTGTCGAGGTGCAGCTGCGCGGTGAGCTTCGCGACCGTGAGCATGAGGATCGGGAACGGCACGAACAGCGCCGCGATGAAGTAGAAGAACAGGCCCTTGAACAGCCTCTTGTGCATGTTCCGGGCGATCGCGTACGCCACCATCGAGTTCGTCAGCAGGGTGAGCGTGACGGCCCCGACCGTGATGATCGCGCTGTTCAGGGCCGAGCGCGGGAAGCTCGTGAGGGTCCAGGCGTCCGAGAAGTTCTGCCACCGGGCGGGGCTCGGCAGCGAGAACCCGGCGCCGGTGAGCTGGTCGGGCGTCTTCAGGGCCGTGACGACGACGAGGTACATCGGCACGAGGATGCTCAGCGAGAGGAAGATCATCAGCCCGGTGAGCCACCAGCTGTGGCGGCCCGTGTCCTCGGGGTCGGGCGTGCGGCGCCGGCGGCGGCGCGGTGCGGGGGCGTCGGGCTCGCCGGCGCCGAAGGCGTGCTCGGACCGGTCGGCGACCGGTGCGGGGATGCTGGGTGCGGTGGTCATGCCGTCACGTCCTCACGTCGCAGGACCCGGAACTGGACGAGGGCGAACACGATGATCACGATCATGAACACCACGGCGTTGGCGAGCTGGTAGCCGAACTCGCCGCCCTGGAATCCGCCCTTGTAGATGACGAGCCCGACGGACTCGGTCGCGGTCCCCGGCCCGCCGCCCGTCATCGCGACGACGTGGTCGAAGACCTGAAGGAACCCCTTGAGGGACAGCACCATGTTGATGACGAAGAAGCCCCAGATCATCGGGAACGTGATGTTGGTGAACTTCTTCCAGGCCGTCGCGCCGTCGAGCGACGCCGCCTCGTAGAGCTCGGACGGCACCGTCTGCAGGCCCGCGAGGTACAGCACGATGTTGAACGCCGCGGCCTGCCAGACGGCGAGGACGACGATCGCGATCCACGCCAGGCCCTGGTCGGACAGGATCGACGTCGAGAACTTCGCGTTGCCGACGGCCTGCGCGATCGCCGGGATCGAGAACGTGAACAGGTACTGGAACACGTACCCGACCACCAGGATCGAGAGCACGTACGGGATGAAGTAGACGCCGCGCAGCGTCGTCCTGAACTTGATCCTGCTGTTGAGGGCGACCGCGACCGCGAGCGCGATGACGTTGACGAGCACCGTCGAGACGATCGCGAACTGGAACGTGAACAGGTACGCGTGCAGCACGCGCCCGTCCGTGAACAGCGCCTGGTAGTTCGACAGCCCGACGAAGTTCCACGGCCCGTACCCCGGGGAGTCGGTGAAGCTGTAGAACACGCCCTGCAGCACCGGGAGGGTGTGGAGCACGAAGAACAGGCCGAACGCCGGCAGGACCATCCAGTAGAACGCGCGCGGCGTCCGGGACGCGATGCCCTTGGTGCGGACCTGCTGCGGCGCCACCTCGGTGCCCTGCGGAGGTCGTGCGGTGGTGGTCATGACTGCTGCACCTTCCCCAGGCCCCAGGTGCGGCGGGCCGCGACCTTGTCCCAGCTGTTGTCGAGCTTGCGGAGCATCGTCGAGGCGTCGTGGTCGAGCAGGTACTCCTGCAGCAGCTGGGCGAGCGGGATCGCCGCGATGAACTGGTGGTCGGTGAAGCCCACGAGCCGCTTGTCGTCGATGTAGGACTGCACGCCCACGAGCGCGGGGTCGTCGTTCGTGGCGCCCTCGATCGCCGGGATCGCGACCTGCGCCTCGGCGTACTTCTGGACGACGTCGGGCTGCAGGAGGAAGTCGACGAACTTCTTCGACTCCTCGGGGTGCGCCGACTTCGCGCCGGTGGTCACGAGGACGTCGACGCCCGAGACCAGCGTGGTCTTCGAGGGGTCGTTCGTGGCCGGCAGCGCGAAGCTCCCGACCGTGAACTGCGGCTTGAACGAGCGGATCTGCGGCACGGCGTAGCTGCCGAGCAGCAGCATCGCCGACTTGCCCTCCGCGAACGCGCGGGTGCCGTCCTGGTAGTTCGACGACACCGGGTCGGGCTGCGTGTACTGGTAGAGCTCGCCGAGCTCGTCGATCGCGGTGCGCCACCCGGCCTGGAACGTGGTCTTGTCGGCGAACCGCTCCTGGAAGAAGTCCGCGGGCTGGGTCTGCGCGGTGAGCGGGGCGAGCGGCGACTGCGGGGTCCACGCGTCGCCGAGCATCCCGTAGAACGGCGTGATCCCCGCCGCCTCGAACGCCTTCGCGTCGGCGATGAGCTCGTCCCAGGTGGTCGGCACGTCGATGCCCTGCTGGGCGAAGAGCTCCTCGTTGTAGAGGACGCCGCTCGCGTTCGCCGCGAACGGGATGCCGTTCACCGCGCCGGGCGAGCTCTGGCCGAGGTTCTGCAGCACCTTCACGAACCCGGGGTTGATCTCGTCCAGCACCGGGTCCTTGCTGAAGTCGGTGAAGATGCCGGCGGAGGCGAACTCGCCGAACGTGCCGTTGCCGTTGAGCGTCATCACGTCGGGGACGTCGTCCTTGACGAGGCGGGTGCGCAGCGCCGTCTCCGGGTCGGGGACGTTCTGCACGACGACGTGGACGTCGGGGTTCTCCTTCTCGAACTGCGCCGCGAGTCCCTCGAAGTAGTCGATGGCCTCGGGCTTGAACTGGAAGAAGGTGATGGTCGTCGGACCGTCGCCGCTGCCGGCGCACGCCGCGAGCGGGACGACCAGACCGGCCAGGGCGAGGCACGCGGCGATGCGTGCCCGATGTGAGCTCATCTGGATCCTCCAGGTCCCCCGGGGGAGGACCGCGCACCAGCCGGCTCCCCTGCCTGTGGCGGGCCGCTCCTTGGCCCGTCCCTTCAACGTGGGGTTAATGTCACCACGGAAGTAAGTAACGGTCAATAGTGTGCCGCATGCGACATCTCGCCGCGATTCGTGCGACGATTTGACCCGTCGCGAAACTTATTGGGTCGCTGTCAGGCTGTCCGTGGCGTCGTCGAGGACGCGTCGAGCGGGAGGAACGGCATGAGCTCGCAGGTCCGGACGTGGTCCCCCGAGGGCGGCACGGCCCACCAGGTCGCCCTGGAGGTGCTGCTGCGCGGCCCGCTGTCCCGCGCCGACCTCGCGCGCCGGCTCGACCTGTCGCAGGCGACCCTGTCCCGGCTCACCAAGCCGCTCGTCGAGCGCGGGCTGCTCGTCGACTCGGGCGTCCGGCCCGACCCGGCCACCGGCCGCCCGGGACAGCCGCTCGACGTCGACGCGGCCGCGCACCACTTCGTCGGCGTCAAGCTCACGGGCGACGCCGCGCACGCCGTGATCGTCGACCTGCGCGGCTCGATCGTGGCGTCCCGGTCGGCGCCGATCGGCGGGCACGCGCCGGGGGACGTCGTCGGGGCCGTCGGGGCGCTCGTGGAGGACACGCTCGGCTCGGTGCCGTCGACCGGGACCCTCACCGGTCTCGGCGTCAGCCTCGGCGGGCACTCCCCCGACCGCTCGACCGTCCGCGTCGCCCCGTTCCTCGGCTGGCACGACGTGCCCCTGGCGCCGCTGCTCACCGCCCGCACCGGCCTGCCCGTGGTCGTCGAGAACGACGTCGCCGCGCTCACCGCCGCCGAGCACTGGTTCGGCGAGGGCCGGGACCTCCAGACGTTCGCGGTCGTCACCGTCGGCGCGGGCGTCGGCTACGGGCTCGTGGTGCACGACCGCCTCGTGACGCACCCCGACATGGGCATCGGTCTCGTCGGGCACTTCCCGCTCGACCCGGGAGGACCGCCGTGCCCGCACGGGCACCGCGGCTGCGCGACCGCGATGCTCACCGACGAGTCGCTCGCGGCCCAGGCCACCGTCGCGATGCGCCGGCCGGTCGGGCACGACGAGCTGCTCACGCTCGCCG
>JAEWCA010000571.1 GCA_023390875.1 Actinomycetes bacterium | reverse complement strand
CCGGCGAGCAGCGCCGTCGCCCGCGCCCGGACCTCGGCCGCGTCGTTCCCCCGGTCCTTGACGCCGCGGACGCCCGGCAGCGCCGCGACCCGCAGCATCGTCTCGACGCTGAACGAGAACCGCGTCGTCATCGGGTTGTGGTACGCCCACACGGGCCGGTCGACGGCCCGCGTCACGTCCGCGTACAGGCCCACGACCTCGTCGTCGGTGAGCGGCAGGTACGACACGGTCCCCAGCAGGAACGCGTCAGCCGCAGCCGCGTCCCGTGCGTGGGCGAGCACCGCCTGCGTCGTCGTCGCACCGATCCCCGCGACCAGGGGCACCCGGCCGCCCACCGCCTCGGCCGCCACCTCCACGACCCGCCGCCGCTGCGCGCGGTCCTGGTAGGCCGCCCCGCCCGTCGACCCGAGCACCGCGACGCCGTCCACGCCCGCACGCACCGCCCGGTCGACCAGGGCCGCGAGCGCCGGCTCGGCGACCTCTCCGTCGGCCGTGCGCGGGGTGGGCGGGTACGCGACGAGGGGTCCGAGGAGCGGCATCCGAGCAGAGTAGCCAGCCGGTCAGCTCCTCGGCCCAGGAGGGCCGGGGAGCGACTCGGGACGCTGCGACGCGGCGCGGAGCACGCCCACGACGACGAGCAGGACGAAGCCGGCGGCAGACACCCCCACGCCCGCGAGACCGATCGGGCGCCAGCGCTGCCGGGCGGGGTCGTCGTCCGCCACGCACGGGGTGAACGGGTAGTTCGACGCCCGGAACTCGTCGACCGGCACCGCAGGCCACTCCGGCCCCGTCGTGACGGCGTCGACCGCGAGCGCCCCGGTCGGCAGGTCGGCGGTGCTGCCGTAGCAGATGTTGCCGACGCCGACGGTCCTGGCCTGCGTGAGCGGCACCGTGAGCGGGACCGTCTCGGTGAAGCCCTCAGGCACGACGCCCGGCACCACCTGACCGGACCAGCCGGCGGGGACCTGCCCGGTGCGCTCGACGCGCCAGACGACCTCCGAGTCCGCCCAGGGGTTCGCGCCCGAGCTCAGCGCGACCTCCTGCACGTCCGTGGCGACCTCGGGGCCGGTCTCGATCGCGACCTTGCCGTCGGGTGTCGCGACGAAGCCGATCTGCGGCGTCATCGGGTCGCACGGCACGAACGCGCACATCCCGTCCTGCGCCGCGCCGACCACCGCGACCATCAGGAGGCCCGCGATCATGAGCACCACGCCGACCACGAGGTACCTCGTCCCGGGTCGTCGCGCCGCCCGGGCCGGGCTGGTGCGCGCGCCTGCGTCGCCGGTCATCGTGCGAGTGTCGCAGCGCGGTGTCGGCCGTCGGGGTCGACCGGGGTCTCGGATCGGCGACGACTCGGTATCGATCCGGCTGTGTCGTGCAGCACCATGACGAGCCGCCTCACGCGCCGGTGCCGGGGTCGGTGCCGGGGTCGGCCGCAGGGTCGTCGACACGGCCGTCGGTGTCCGGTGCCGACCTCACGACGAGCACCGCGACGTCGTCCTCCCGGCCGGAGATGTCGAACCGGTCCAGCAGCAGGTCGCACAGCGGCTCGGGCTGCAGCGTCCGGGCGTCGGCGACGGCGTCCACCATGTCCGCGAGCGCCGCACGGATGTCTCCGGAGCGGCGTTCGAGCAGCCCGTCGGTCACGAGCACGACCGCGTGCTCCGCGTCGAGCTCGACCGTGGTCGACACACGCTCGCCACGGTTCGGCAGCCCGAGCAGCGGCGAGGCGCCGTCGACGTACGACGCACCGTCGGCCGTGACGAGCAGCGGGGGCAGGTGCCCGGCGTTCGTCACGACGACCCGCCCGGACGCCGCGTCGAGCACCACGACGCACACGGTGACGAACTCGGGGTGGTGGCGGATCAGGAGGTCGTTGAGCAGGTCGAGGGCGCGGGCGGGCGGGTGGCCCTCGAGCAGGTAGGCGCGCAACGTGATGCGCAGCTCGACCATCACGGTCGCGGCCCGCAGGGAGTGGCCCTGGACGTCCCCGATGACGACGGCCAGCGTCCCGTCGCCGAGCTCGAACGCGTCGTAGAAGTCGCCGCCGACACTCATCTGCGCGTCCGACGCGCTGTACCGGGCGGCGACGTCGATGCCGGCGACCGTCGGGAGGGTCGCGGGGAGCATCGAGCGCTGCAGCGTGAGCGCGAGCTCGTGCTCCTCACGGAACGAGTGCATGTTGGCGAGGGTCACCGTGAGCGCGTCGGCCAGGCGTGACGTGACCGCCGCCTCCTCGACGGACAGGCCGTCGTCGTCGTCGTCGAGCCGCGCCGCGACCGCCCCCACCAGCCGGCCGGCGGCGTCCCGCAGCGGCACGTAGTGCCACCCGCCGACGGGCACGCCGGCGCGGTCGAGCATGTCCCGCCACGCCCCGGGCACCTCGTCGGGCCGGAACCGGCCCGGTGCCGTGGCCTGCGGGAACACGAAGGGGCTCACCAGCCGGCTGTACACGACCGGCTCGCCGGGACCCGCGCAGACGCACCGCGCGACCGAGCCGTCGTGCGCGCGCGCCACGACGATCACCGGTCGCTCGAGCACGCCCGCGGTGCCGACGGCCGCGGCGCGCATGATCTGGTCCAGCGACGTCGCGGCGCTCATCGGCACGAGGGCCGTCGCGAGCCTCGTGAGGCGTTGCGCCTGCTCGTCGACGTCGCGGCGCGCCTCGTGCGACCGGCACAGCGCCCCGATCACGGCCAGGAACTCGTCGCGGTCCAGCGGCTCCGCGAGGTACGCGTCCGCGCCGAGCTCGAGGCCCGACGAGCGGGCGCGGGCGTCGATCGCGGTCGCCGAGACGTGCAGGACGGGCACGGCGGACGTCTCCGCCGCCCCCTTCACGACCCGGCCCACGTCGAGCCCGGACATGTCCGGCAGGTTCACGTCGAGGACGATCGCGTCGAGGTGCGGTCCCGCCGCCGCGAGCGCGTCCGCCCCGGTCGCGGCCTCGCTCACCTCGTAGCCGGCGCGTCGCAGCCAGCTCGCCATCACGTACCGGTGGGCGTCGGTGTCGTCGACGACCAGCACGTGCCGCGCGGCGGTCACGCCTGCCCTGCGGAGAGCCCGGCGGCGGCCGCCGCGTCGAGCAGGGTGTCGCGGTCGAGGTCACGCTTCGCGACGAACACCGCACCGGGCAGGTCGGCAGCGTGGGGCGGCTCGGCGCTCGACAGGAGCACGACCGGGACGTGCTGGAGCGCGGGGTCGCGCCGCATCGCCGCGAGGACCGCGTCGCCGTTGAGCACGGGCATCCGGACGTCCATGAGCACCAGCGTCGGTGCCGAGCCGCGGAGCAGGTCGAGCGCCTGCGCGCCGTCGGACGCCTCGACGACCGACCCGACGAGCTCGCCGAGGAAGCCGCGCAGCACCTGCCGGTAGGCGTCGTCGTCGTCGACGACGAGCACGCGCGCGAGCAGCGGCACCAGGCGCTCGTGGTCGGCGTGCACCGGCGCACCGTCGTCGGCGGAACCGGTGGGGAGCGTCACGACGAACGTGCTGCCCCGGCCCGGCTCGCTGGTCAGCGCGAGGTCACCGCCGAGCGCCTCGACGGTGCGACGCGCGTACGGCAGGCCGAGCCCGGTGCCCTTGACGGACGGCTGCAACCGGTTGGGGACCTGGTAGAACTCCTCGAACACCCGCTCGGCGTGCTCGGGCTCGATGCCGAGACCGGTGTCCTCGACCCGCAGCACGACGCGCTCGCCGGACCCGTCCGGGTCGGCCGTCAGCCGCACGTGGCCGGACTCGGTGAACTTGAGCGCGTTCGTCAGCAGGTTGCGCAGCACGCGCCCGAGCAGGTCGCGGTCGGTCCGCAGCGTCGTGCCGGGCGGTGCGTGCACGTCGAGCGCCACGCCGGGGCGCGCGAGCGGCAGCAGCGTCCCGCGCAGCTCCTCGAACAGCGTCGCGACGTCGACGTCGGCACGCACGACCTCCTGCCGGCCGGACTCGGCACGCGCGAGGTCGAGCAGCTCGTTGACGAGCCCGAGCAGCGCGCGGGAGCTGCCCTCCAGGTACGACACCTGCACCCGCTGCTCGTCGTCCAACGGCGACTCCGCGAGCAGCGACGCGAGCCCGAGGATCGAGTTCACCG
The DNA here is from genome assembly GCA_023390875.1 of Actinomycetes bacterium. Classification (GTDB taxonomy): domain Bacteria; phylum Actinomycetota; class Actinomycetes; order Actinomycetales; family Cellulomonadaceae; genus Cellulomonas. Next base: position 1,300 of record JAEWCA010000571.1, on the reverse strand, counting down.
GCGTCCGCAGCTCGTGGCTCACGTTGCGCAGGAACCGGGTCTTCGTTTCGTTCGCGGCGGCGAGCTGCTTGCTGCGCTCGTCGAGCTCGGCGTACAGGGCGACGACGCCCGTGTTCGTCTCCTCGAGCTCGTCGGACAGCTGGTTGTACATCGCGAGCACGCCGCGGTTGGTCTCCTCGAGCTCCTCGTTGGCCCGCGCGAGCTCGTCGCTGCGCGCCCGCAGCTCCTCGAGCGTGCGCACGAGCTCCAGGTTCTGGAACCTCAGCTCGTCGTCGGCCGTCGCCTCCCGCGGCCGGCTCAAAGCATCACGCACGTCGTCCAGTGTGTGGCGGGTCCAGGTGCGACGCACGGGGAGACGCTTGCCGAGGACCACGACGCTGCCGCCGCCGGGCGCGGCGGACACGTGCACGGTGTCGACGAGGCGACGGGCCGCAGGCACGCCACCGGCGTCCACGGCGCCGTCGAGCGTGACCTCGTGCCGCGACGTCATGGTGACGAGCAGCTCGCCCGGGGCGGGCTCCGTGACGACCTCGACGAGCACCGTCGACCGGCCGTCGGTGAGCACGTCACGGCCGACCTCGGAGAGCGCGGTCGCGACGCGCACCTGGTCCTGCCGGTCGAGCCCCAGCAGCTCGGCCGCCTCCCGGCCCAGCCGGCGCACGGTCACGACGTCCCGCTCGTCGGCGACCTCCACCTCCGTGAGCAGGTACCGCACGGTCACCTCGACGCCGCGGCCGGCAGCACCAGGGCGCTCGCGTCGTCCCGACGGACCCCGAAGTCCCGCAGCAGCACCGTCGCGACCACGAGCGGCGTCCGGGCGAGCAGGCCCAGGTACGGCGCGAGGTCCATGCGCGCGGTCAGCCCGTCGCTGTGCATCACGACCAGACCGGCGGGGCCGATCGGGTACGAGGTCTCGCGGATCGTGCGGGCCTGCGCACCCGCGATCCCGGGGTGGCTGATCATCCCGCGCGCGCCCGCGTCGTCGAGGACCGTGCCCGCGACGTTGCCGATGCCGGCGTACCGCACGGTGCCGTCCTGCACGCGGGCCACCGCGACCGCCGCGCCGCGGGTCCCGTGCAGCGCCCGGTGGACGGCCGTGATCAGCGCCGTCGGCGGGCCCTCGGGTGCGGCCCGGAACGCCCGGACGGCCTCCTGCGCCGCCTTCGCCGCGAGCGGGCCGTGACCGAGCCCGTCGACGAGCATCGCCGACACCACGCCGTCGTCGACGCGGAACGCGTACGCGTCGCCGCACACGTGCTCGCCGGAGATCGGCCGCGGCCAGTCTCTTATACAAATAAGA
>JAEWCA010000086.1 GCA_023390875.1 Actinomycetes bacterium | reverse complement strand
GCCCGGCGGAGGTCGGGGTCGAGTCGTTCACGACCGTCGTCGGGCACGGTCCGTGGGTCGTCGAGGTCGGGGTGTCCGGGACGGCGGCGACCGGCGAGGTGGTCGACACGTCGCTCGACGCGCTCGTGGCGGTGGCGGTGCTCGGCGCGGGCTGATGCCGTGGCGTCCGGGTGAAGCGTCCCGGCCGTCCCTCCCGTGGGCGATCCGCGGTGCGACCATCGGGCGCGTGACCGACGCGCCCACCCCTGCCGGCTGGTACCCCGACGGCGTCACGGCGGGGGTGCTGCGGTGGTACGACGGGACCGCCTGGACGGAGCACACGACCCCGCAGCCGCCGGTCGTGGCCGCTCACGCTCCGGTGGCCGCTCACGCTCCGGTGGCCGCGGCCGGGTGGTCAGGCGCAGGTGGCGGCTCCACGGCGGCCGTGCACGGGTCGGGCGCGGACGGGTTCGGCGGCGGTGCCGGTGGTGGGTTCGGGACCGTCCCGGTCCGGATCGGCCAGTCGCTCAACCTCGCCGACCGGGTCACGGAGGGTGCGGCGTACCAGCAGCACCGGCTCGACGAGGCGAACGCGGCCCGCCGGACCGCGCTCCTGACGTACGCCGCCGGCCTGCTGCTCCTCGTCGTCGTGGGCGCCGTCGCCCTCGGCCTGCACAGCATGGGGACGCTGTCGTACGTGGGCGCGGCCGGCGCCGTGGTCCTCGTCGGCAAGGCGGTCCGCGGGTACACCAACGCCGTCTTCCGGGGTGCTTCCGAGCTCACCGTCGGCGGGAAGGTGCTGGCGGTCGTCGCGCTCCTCGTCGCGGTCGGGATCTTCTTCGCGGAGCCCGTCGTGGTCGCCACGCAGGTGTCGGCCGTGGCGGGCGACGCAGGGCGGTAGGCCTGCGCGTCAGCCGTGCAGCGGCAGCGTGAGCTCGGCGGGGCCGTCGGCGACGAGCCGCACGGGCACGCCCCAGTCCTGCGCGTTGAGGTGGCAGGCCGGGTACTCGATCGCCGGGTCGGCGTCGCAGCTCGCCGCGTGGGCCGTCACGTGCAGGACGCCCTCGGCGACGTCCGGGTTGAGCCGCAGCGTGCGGTGCAGGGGGACGTCGTCGCCGGCGCCGTCGAGGAGCAGCTCCGGCGGGGTCGACGAGACCTGCAGCCGGGTCGACGGGCCGTAGCGGTCGTCGTACTTCTGCCCGGCGGCGGGCGTGAAGACGACGTCGAGCGTGACGGTCCCGGCGGCGAGCTCGGTGACCGGTCGCTGCGTGCGGTGCGCGCCGCCGTCGATCGTCCGGCCGACGCCGTCCGCGAGCGGCACGCGTGCGAGCCGGTGCGCGGCGGACTCGACGACGACCAGCGCGAGCCCGTCGTCCGTGCTGAGGCTGACGAGCCCGCTGGGTTCCGCCAGGCCGGTCGCGAGCGTGGTGACCTCCCGCGTCTCCGGGACGTACCGGCGGACGGCCCCGTTGTAGGTGTCGGCGACCGCCACGGACCCGTCGGGCAGCACCGCGACGCCGAGCGGGTGCTGCATGCGAGCCTGGTCGGCCGGGCCGTCGCGGTGCCCGAAGTCGAACAGCCCCTCGCCGACGGCCGTGTGCACGGTGCCCGCGACCGGGTCCACCCACCGCAGCGCGGACGTCTCGGAGTCGGCGAGCCACACGCGCTGGTCCGGCCCGACCGCGAGCCCCGACGGCTGCGCGAACCACGCGTCGGCGAGCGGCCCGTCGAGCAGCCCCTCGTTCTCGGTGCCGCCGAGCGGCCGGAGCACCTCCCGGACGGGGTCGAACGTCCAGAGCGTGTGGTTGCCGGCCATCGCCACCACGAACGCGCCGAGCGCGGGCGACCAGACGACGTCCCACGGCGAGGACAGCTTCTGCCCGCGCGGGTCGCCCGCGGACCCGTCGAGCACGTTGTCGGCCGCACCGACCATGTACTGCTGACCCGTCCCGGCGAGCGTCGAGACGACCCCGTCCGACAGCCGCACCCCGCGCAGCGCGTGGTTCACCGTGTCGGCGACCACCACGTCGTACCCGACCTGCGCGCGCAGCTCGACGGGCACCAGGCACAGCCCGTTGGGCTCCGCGAACGACGCGTCCGCCGCACCGCCGTCGGCGAACCCGCGCTCGCCCGACCCGATCCGCCGCACGAGCGTCTCGCCGTCGGCCTCGAGCTCGACGAGCCCGTGGTGCCCGGCGTCCGCGACGAGCAGGTGCCCGTCCGGGAGCGCGACGGCCTTCGCCGGGAACCGCAGGGCGCCCGCGCGCGGCTCGGGCGCGACGTAGGGACCGGAGCCCCGGTGCAGCGTGCCCTTCGCCTCGTGCTCCGCGACCAGGTCCCGGACCAGCACCTCGACGTTGTGCCGGTGGCCCTCGCCGGCCATCTGCGCCACGACATACCCCTCGGGGTCGATCACGACGAGCGTCGGCCACGCCCGGGCCGTGTACGCCGACCACGTGACGAGGTCCGGGTCGTCGAGCACGGGGTGGTGCACCTCGTACCGCTCGACGGCCGCGGCCAGCGCCACCGGGTCGGCCTCGTGCACGAACTTCGGCGAGTGCACCCCGACGATCACGAGGACGTCGCGGTACTGCTCCTCGAGCTCGCGCAGCTCGTCCAGGACGTGCAGGCAGTTCACACAACAGAAGGTCCAGAAGTCGAGGAGCACGATCTTGCCGCGCAGGTCCGCGAGCGTGACGTCCCGGCCGCCGGTGTTGAGCCAGCCGCGCCCGACGAGCTCGGACGCACGGACACGGGGCAGGCGGGTGGGGGTGGTCACCGGACCATTGTCGGTGATCCGTGGACGCCGACCGGCCGGTGACGCCGCCGAGGGCGATCGCCCGCCCCGCCGCAGCGGTGGGCCGTCGTCCCGAGCCTGTGCGACGATCCGGACGTGACGGTCGGATACGTGCTCGGCGGGGGCGGGGTCCGCGGCGCGGTGCAGGTCGGGATGCTCAAGGCCCTGTTCGAGGCCGGTGTGCGCCCGGACACCGTGGTCGGCACGTCGATCGGGGCGATCAACGGTGCGGCGATCGCGAAGGACCCGACTCCGGCGGTCGTCGACCGGCTCGTCGACGCGTGGGCGTCGCCCGCGGCGGCGGCGATCTACGGCGACTCGTGGGCCAAGCAGCTGCGTCGTCTGGCGAAGTCCCGCACGCACCTCAACTCGCCGGACCCGCTGCGCGCGCTGCTCGTGGACATGCTCGGGGAGGGCGTCACGTTCGAGGAGCTCGCCGTGCCGCTCGCGGTCGCGGCGGCGAGCATCGAGAGCGCGGCCGAGCGGTGGTTCGACACGGGCCCGGTGATCGAGGCGGTGCTCGCGTCGTCGTCCGTGCCGGGGATCCTGCCGCCCACGCTGGTGGAGGGCGAGCACTACGTGGACGGCGGCATCGTGAACTCGATCCCGTTGGGTGAGGCCGTCGCGCGCGGGGCGACGACGGTGTACGTGCTGCAGGTCGGGCGCATCGAGGAGACGTTGAGCGCACCGGGCAAACCGTCGGACGTCGCGCGGATCAGCTTCGAGATCGCCCGGCGGCACCGCTTCACCAGGGAGATCGGTCTGGTGCCGGACGACGTCACGGTGCACGTGCTGCCGAGCGGCGGCCCCGCGAAGGGCGACGAGAAGCTGACGTCGTACCGCCGCATGGACGCGACGAAGGCCCGCATCGACGCCGCGTACGCCGCGTCGGTCGCGTACCTCGAGGGCGTCCGCGCATGAGCTGGAGGCTGCCGCCGCGGTGGGTCCGTCGCGTGGTGCTCGCGCCCGCGGTGATCGTGGTGGCCGTGCTGCTCGTGCCGACGAGCCTGCTGCTCGTGATCTTCCTGCTCGGCGCGCTCACGTGGCTCGTCCCCGGGAAGCTGCGGATCCCGCGCATCGCGTGGATGGCGAGCTTCTACGTGCTGTGGGACGCCGCCGTGATCCTCGCGGCGTTCGGGCTGTGGCTCGGGTCGGGGTTCGGTGCGTTCGTGCAGCGTCCGGCGTTCCGGCACGCGCACTACCGGCTCGCGGACCGGATGCTCACGGTCCTGTTCTGGCAGGTGCGGTGGACGCTGCGGCTCGACATCGAGGTGGTCGACGCGGACCTCGGCGTGGTCCTCACCGGCACGCCCGTGGTCGTCGCGAGCCGGCACGCCGGGCCCGGCGACTCGTTCATCCTGGTCCACGCGCTGCTCAGCTGGTTCGACCGCGAGCCCCGCATCGTGCTCAAGGACACGCTGCAGTGGGACCCGGCGATCGACATCCTGCTCAACCGGCTGCCCGCGCAGTTCGTCACGCCGCGGGGGAGCCGGCGCGGTGATGCCCCCGGCGGTGCCGACGCCGTCGGCCGCCTGGCGCACGACCTCGGGCCGCGCGACGCGCTGCTCATCTTTCCCGAGGGCGGCAACGTCACGCCGCGGCGGCGGCTCGCGCGCATCGAGGCCCTGCGCAAGGCAGGGCGGTTCAGGCTCGCGGCCGACGCCGAGCAGATGCGCAACGTCATGGCGCCGCACTCCGGCGGCATCCTGTCGGCGCTCGACGAGGCCCCGCAGGCCGGTGTCGTGTTCGTCGCGCACACCGGGCTCGACAAGCTCGTGACCGTCGCGGACATCTGGCGCGAGCTGCCGATGGACAAGCGGATCGTGATGAAGGGCTGGTCCGTGCCGCCCGACGAGGTGCCGCGCGACACCGCCGCGCAGGAGGAGTGGCTGTTCGCGTCGTGGCTGCGGATCGACGAGTGGATCTCCGCCAACGAGGTGCCCACCGCCGCGGGCGAGCGGGTCCCGCCCGTGGGGCCCGACGCCCCCGCACCGCATCTCGCGGCCGCGCCCGACTCTCCGGCGGACGCGCCGCAGGGCTGAGCGT
>JAEWCA010000078.1 GCA_023390875.1 Actinomycetes bacterium | reverse complement strand
CCGCCACGGGCGCCGGCGCCGCCGGCGCCACCGCCGCGCTTGCCGGTCTCGCCCAGGTCCTCGAGCGCCTCGGCGGCCAGCCCGGCGCGCGTCTGCTGCGCCTTCGGCAGGCGACCCTTGACGCCCTCGGGGATGTCGAGGTCCGCGTACACGTGCGGCGAGCTCGAGTACGACTCGACCGGCTCCGGGATGCCCAGGCCGAGCGCCTTGTCGATGAGGCCCCAGCGCGGCATGTCGTCCCAGTCGACGAACGTGACCGCGGTGCCCGTGTTGCCCGCGCGGCCCGTGCGGCCCGTGCGGTGCAGGTACGTCTTCTCGTCCTCGGGGCACTGGTAGTTGACGACGTGCGTGACGTCCTCGACGTCGATGCCGCGCGCCGCGACGTCGGTCGCGACGAGCACGTCGACCTTGCCGTGGCGGAACGCGCGCAGCGCCTGCTCGCGAGCACCCTGGCCCAGGTCGCCGTGCAGCGCGCCCGCGGCGAAGCCGCGCTCGACGAGCTCGTCGGCGACCTTCGCGGCCGTCCGCTTGGTGCGCGCGAACACGATCGTCAGGCCGCGGCCGTTGGCCTGCAGGATGCGGGCGAGGAGCTCGACCTTGTCGAGCGCGTGCGCGCGGTAGACGACCTGCTTGATGTTCTTGACGGTCTGGCCCTCGTCGTCCGGCGCGGACGCGCGGATGTGCGTCGGCTGCGTCATGTACCGGCGGGCCATCGCGACGACCGCGCCGGGCATGGTCGCCGAGAACAGCATCGTGTGGCGCGACGCGGGCGTCGCCGCGAGGAGCGTCTCGACGTCGGGCAGGAAGCCGAGGTTGAGCATCTCGTCGGCCTCGTCGAGCACGACGGTGCGCACGCGCGACAGGTCGAGGTGACGCTGCTTGAGCAGGTCGATCATGCGCCCGGGCGTGCCGACGACGACCTCGACGCCCTTGTTGAGCGCGTCGATCTGCGGCTCGTACGCGCGGCCGCCGTACACCTGCACGACACGCACGGTGCGGCGGGCCGAGGCCGTCGCGAGGTCGCCCGCGACCTGCACGGCGAGCTCGCGCGTGGGCACGACGACGAGCGCCTGCGGCTTGCCGGCGGCGGGGAGCTGGTCGTAGCCGTCCTCGCCCGGTGCGACGACCGCGTCGAGCAGGGGGACGCCGAAGCCGAGGGTCTTGCCGGTCCCGGTCTTCGCCTGGCCGATGATGTCGTGGCGCGACAGGGCCACGGGCAGCGTCATCGCCTGGATCGGGAACGGGTGCGTGATGCCCGCGTCGGCGAGCGCCTGGACGATCTCCGGGCGGACGTCGAAGTCGGCGAACGACGCGTCGACCGCCTGGACGGACGAGGACGTGTTCTTGAGCGAGCGGGTCATCGGGGCTGCGAGCGCGGAAGCGGCTGCTTCCTCGGGCGCGGTCGTGCTGGTGGTCTCTGTGGACACTGTCGACTCTTCACTGCGAAGGGTGGTGTGCCGCGCGCTGTCCGGGGCCGACGGGCGTCGGGGGCGTCCCGGGCGACAGCGGTCGTCACCACGCGAGTGGCCGGCAGCCGATCGTGAAAGTCCTCCCGCGAGCGACTCCGGACCACGTGCCCGGGGCTGCGCAGGATGGTCGTTGAACCGGGGACGACGCCCCCACCGTGACGACCGGGCAACCGATGTACCCGTACAGGGTATCGGACGGGTACGTCGAGCCGGGCCGGGCGTCGCGCGCGTCACACGTCTCACCCCGTTGCTTCACCGGCCCGACGCCTGGACGACTCCGGCGGTCTACCATCTTCGGATGACGACGCACGCACGTCCGGGTGTCACCGGCGCCACCACGTCCCCCGTCGCCACCTCGTCCGAGCCCGACACGATCGAGCTGCTCGGTCTCGTCGCGCAGCTCGAGGACGTCGCGTTCGCGCGTCTCGCCGCCGACGCCGCCGAGGCGCCCAGCACCGAGCAGCGGCTCGAGCTGAGCCGGTTCGCGGCGGCAGCCGTCGAGCGGCGCGAGCGGGTGCTCGCCCGGATCGCCGAGCTCGGCGCGGACCCCGTCGCGGCGCTGCGGCAGTTCGACCACGTGCTCGACGACTTCGACGCGCGCACGCAGCCGGCGACGTGGTGGGAGCGCCTGCTCAAGGCGTACGTCGGCTACGGCGTGGCGGACGACTTCTGCCGGCTCGCGGCCGAGGGGCTCGACCCCGAGTCGCGTCGCGTGGTGCTCGAGGTGCTCGACGACGCGTCGCACGCGGAGCTCGCCGTCGCGGAGCTCGACGCGGCGGGCGGCGCGGACGACGTGCTGTCCGCCCGGCTCGCGCTGTGGGGCCGGCGGCTCGTGGGGGAGGCCCTGGGGGTCGTGCAGCGGCTGCTCGTGCAGCGGCCGGGTCTCGTCCGGCTCGTCAGCGAGGGTGCCGCGGCCGAACCGGCCGAGGGTGGCGAGCAGAACGCAGGGACCGACGTCGTGGCGGCCCCGGCGAACGCGCCGACCAAGCTGTTCGGCGAGCTCACCGCGCAGCACACGCGCCGGATGTCCCGCCTCGGCCTGACCGCCTGACCTGCACAGACGACGGGCCCCCGCCCACCCAGAAGTCGCGGCGGCGC
>JAEWCA010000577.1 GCA_023390875.1 Actinomycetes bacterium | reverse complement strand
GTGCCCGGCAGGTCGCCGCGGCCGAGCGCCACGTGCGCCTCGAGGATCTCGACGAGCACGTCGGCGGCGGCGCGGTGCTCCGCGGGCAGCCCGGCGAGCAGCGCACGCGAGCGCCGCAGGTGCATCTGGCCGGCCGCGATCCGCCCCCGCACGCACGCGTCGGTCGCGGCGCACAGCTCGAGCAGCGCCGACTGCGGGGAGTCCAGGAACGGCACCCGCCGGGCGGCGGCGAGCACCGCCTCCCGCTGCGGCCCGTACACCAGCGCGGCCCCCGCCTCGACGAAGATCTCGCCGAACAGGTCCCACTGCCCGGCCGTCGCCGCGTGGTCGAGCGCGTGCAGCGGGTCGCCGTGCACCACGAGCCAGCGGGCGGCCCGCACGTGCGCGTCACGGAACGCGGCGGGGTCCTCGAACCGCAGCGTCCCCATGAGCATGTCGCGCAGCAGCGGGTGGTACCGGTAGCGCGTGGCGCCGTCCGGTCCGCCCGCCCGCCCGGCGCCCAGCGGGGTCACGAAGTCGTTCGACGCGACGAGCTCCGCGAGGTACCGGTGCGCGGGGGCGTCGGGCACGATCGCCTCGGCCAGCTCGGGCGTGAGCGTCGTCGCGACGCTCGTGCGGACCAGGAAGTCGCGGACCTCGGGCTTCTGCGCGGCGAGGACCTCCTCGAGCAGGTACTCGCCGACGGCCCGGTCGGGGTCCGGCAGACCCGTCGGCGTGCCCGTGCGGGGGTCCGCGGGCTGCCGCAGCCCGAGCCGGACACCCACCGGCCAGCCCTCCGTCCGGTCGAGCAGCACCCGGCTGCCCGCCGCGGACAGCGGCACCTGCTCGGCGGCGGCCAGCGCCTGCACCTCGTGCGTGTCGAAGGCGAGGTGCTCGGCGCGGACGTGGTCGACGCGGCCGTCGAGGGACATGCGCTGCAGCGTGAGCGGCGGGTCGGCGCGCGTGACGACGACGACGTGCAGCGGGAGCGCGTACCGGACCAGGTCGCCGACGGCCGCGAGCGCCTGCGGGTCGTGCATGACCTGGAAGTCGTCGAGCACCAGCACGAGGTGCTCGGGGAGCTGCTCGAACGCGCGCAGCAGGCGGGTCGCGAACGGTGCCGTGACCGTCGGCGGCACCCGCAGCCGCATGAGCTCGTGACCGGCCGGCACGGCGCCGCTCGCCCGCACGGCCTCCACGACCCGCAGCCACACGGCGCTCGGCGTGTCGTCGCGCGGCTCGAGCACGACCCACGCGGTGCGGACGTCGCGGGTGCGGCACCAGGACGCGACCGCCGTCGTCTTGCCCCATCCCGCACCGGCCGCCACGACCGTCAGCCGGTGCGTGAGGACGGCGTCCAGCCTGCCCTCGACCCGCGGCCTGACGATCGCCCCCGTGGTGGCCGGCACGGTCGCCGTCCGGGCACGCGCCTCGACGCCGCTCACCCATCCCACTCTGCTGGAGACGGTGCTCTGAGCGGCGCCTGACGGTTGGCGTGAAGCCGGCCCGACGGTGGCCATATCGGGAGAGTAACCACATCAGTACCCATTTCGGGTGATGGATCGGGTCGAAACCTCCGTGAACACTTTCGGCACCGGCCGAGGAGGTGTGATGCCCGCACAACCCGTCGAGGTGACCGTGCTCGGCAGCCTCCCGGCACGGTCCATGCTGCGGCTGCGCGCCCACGGCGTGCGTGACTCGCACCGGCAGACCGTGGTCCACGGGACCGTCCGGGACACCGCCGCGCTCCTCGGTCTCGTCGAGCAGGCGCACGCGCTCGGGCTCGACGTCGTCGCCGTGCGGCGCACGACGTCCGCGGGGCGGCGGACCGACGGCATGGGGGTCGCGCTCGTCGTGGCCGGCAACGTCGGCGACGTGCTGGTGTCGATGCTCGACCACCTGCAGGACCGGCAGCGGCTGCGCTGCACGGCGCTGAGCGTGCGCGCCGACGCGCTCGACGAGGTCCTCGCCTGGCTGCGCGCGCACGACGTGGCCGTCCTCACGACGGCCGCACCACTACCACCCGTCGCGGGTGATGCCCCGGGCCACACCGCTGACGAGGCTGAGGACGCGACGGGACGAGCCGCACGGAACACGGCGCGGACGAGCGCGGTGACGGCTGACGAGGAGGACGACGTGACCGACCTGGACGACGACAACCGAGACCTCGGACCGATCGACTACCTGGTGGTCGAGTTCCCGCACAACAAGCTCGACGGGACCGCGTTCCCGCTGCTGATCGACCTCGTGGACCGCGGCATCATCCGCATCCTCGACCTCGTGTTCGTCGAGAAGCAGGACGGCAAGGTCCGGGCCCTGCAGATGCACGGCGACGCCGACGGTGACGGGCAGCCCGACCTGTCGATCTTCGAGGGTGCCGCGTCGGGGCTGCTCGGGGACGACGACGTCGCCGAGGCGGCCGCCGCGCTCGACGACGGCTCCGCCGCCGCGATCCTCGTGTACGAGAACGCGTGGGCCGGACCGTTCGCCGCGGCCCTGCGTCGCGGGGGCGGGCAGCTCGTCGCGACCGGCCGGATCCCCGTGCAGTCGATCCTCGCCGCGCTCGACGACCTCGACGCGAGCTGAACCCACCCACTGGTCGAAGGAGGAGGACACCATGCCGGGTCTCATCCGCGGGGTCGCCCGCACCGCCGTGGTCGCCGGGACCGCGAGCGCCGTCTCGGGCCTGTCTCTTATAAACATCACCGAGCCCAAGAGACTAAGGCGAATCTCGG
>JAEWCA010000567.1 GCA_023390875.1 Actinomycetes bacterium | reverse complement strand
CTCGGGGTCCGGGTCGGGGTCGGCGACCCCCTCCGCCCCCGCCGGAGCCCCGGCCGAGGTGCCCGCGACCGTCGCGCTGGCCGACGAGATCGTCGTCCTCACCAACGCCGAGCGCCGCAAGGCCGGGCTCGGCGAGCTCACCGTGAACGATTGCGCGACGTCGATGGCGGTGACGCGGACCGACCGGCTCGTCGCCGAGGGCCGGTTCGAGCACGACCCGCTCGGCGAGATCGTCGACGCGTGCGGCATCGGCACGCTCGGCGAGAACCTCGCGCTCGGCTACCCGACCGCCGCCGCCGTCGTCGCCGGATGGATGGGGTCGGAAGGCCACCGCGCGAACATCCTGCGGCCCGGCTACACGCAGATCGGCGTCGGCTGCACGTCCGGCCCCAAGGGCATGCTCTGCGGCCAGGTCTTCCTCGGCTGACGCCGACGTCCCGCGTTCTCGTCGGCCCGACACGCGGCACCCGATCAGTGCTGCGTTTCTGTCGCCCAGCGACATGAATGCAGCACACAGAGGGCGCGGACTCGCAGGCGAGGTCGAGTCCCGGGCGGACCGCCCCGGACGCGAGGACGCGGCGGGATCTCTCAGGCGGGGTCGTCGTCGTGTGAGTTCGCGTGGGTCCTTCGGCCCGGACCGGGCGTCGGAGGTGCGCAGATGCTGGGCCCAGCACCACATCCCCTGGAAGGTCACCGATGCGCACCGCTCCTCCCCCTGCCCTCGGCCGGGTCGTCGTCGTCGGCGCCGGCATGGTCGCCCACCGTCTCGTCGCGGGTCTCGTCGAGCGCGCACCGCAGGACGGCTGGCACGTCACCGTCCTCGGCGACGAGCCGTGGGTCCCGTACGACCGCGTGCACCTGTCGGAGCTCGTCACGGCGGGCCGCACGCCCGACGACCTCGCGCTCGACCCGCAGGTCTGGGACGACCCGCGCACGACGCTGCTCGTCGGCGACGCGGTCGCGAAGCTGGACCGCGACGCGCAGACGGTCACGACCCGCGGCGGCCGGGTCGTCGGGTACGACCAGCTCGTGCTCGCCACGGGGTCGTGGGCGTGGACGCCGCGCACCGACGGCGTCGACCTGCCGGGCGTGTTCCGGTACCGCACGCTCGACGACCTCGAGGCGCTGCGGGCGTGGGTCGCGGACCGGTCGGCGACGCTCGGACGGCCCCTGCGCGGGGCGGTCGTCGGCGGTGGGGTGCTCGGCCTGGAGGCCGCGGCGGCGCTGCAGAGCCTCGGCGCGAGCTTGACGGTCGTCGAGTTCGCCGACCACCTCATGAACGTGCAGCTCGACGCGGGCGGCGGTGAGGCCCTGCGGGTGCTCGTCGACGACCTCGGCATGGACGTCCGCACGTCGCTCGCGTGCACGGGCCTGACGGCGGCGGACGACGGGGCCGTCGCGACGATGCGGCTGTCGGACGACGGCGAGATCCCCGCGGACGTCGTGGTGTTCTCGACGGGTGTCCGGCCGCGCGACCGGATCGCCCGCGAGTCGGGTCTCGCGATCGGTGAGCGCGGCGGTGTCGTCGTCGGCGCGACGTGCCGCACGTCGGACCCGGCGGTGTGGGCGATCGGCGAGTGCGCGTCGTTCGACGGCGAGTGCACCGGGCTCGTCGCGCCGGGCAACGCGATGGCCGACGTGGTCGTCGACCGGCTGCTCGGCGGCCCGCGGCTGTACACGCCCGCCCCCGAGGGCACCAAGCTCAAGGGCGTCGGCGTCGACGCGGCGAGCTTCGGCGACGTGCTCGGCCTGACCCCCGGCGCGCTCGAGGTCACGTTCACCGACCCCGTCGCGCGGACGTACCGCAAGCTCGTCGTCTCGGACGACGCCCGCACGCTGCTCGGCGGCGTGTTCGTCGGCGACGCCGCGCTCTACCCGCAGCTGCGACCGATGCTCGGCCGCCCGCTCGGCGCCGACCCGTCCGCGTTCCTCGCCCCCGAGGGCGGCGCTCCGGAGCTCGGCGGCGACCTGCCCGACGACGTCGTCGTCTGCTCGTGCACCAACGTCACCGCCGGCGCCGTCCGCGAGGCCGTCACCGAGCACGGCTGCACCACGGTCGGCGAGGTCAAGGCGTGCACGAAGGCCGGCACGGTGTGCGGCTCGTGCGTCCCGGTCGTCACGAAGCTCGTCAACGCGCAGCTCGAGGCCAGCGGCATCGAGGTGTCGAAGGCGATGTGCGAGCACTTCGCGATGCCGCGCGCCGAGCTGTACGCGCTGGTCGCCGCGAGCGAGCTGCGGACGTTCAGCGAGATCGTCGCGGCCCACGGGACCGGGCGCGGCTGCGCGGTGTGCAAGCCGGTGGTCGCCGGGATCCTGTCGTCGCTGCGCGCCGGGCACGTGCTCGAACGCGCGCACGCACCGCTGCAGGACACCAACGACCACGTCATGGCGAACCTGCAGAAGGACGGCACCTACTCGGTCATCCCGCGCGTCCCCGGCGGCGAGATCACGCCCGAGAAGCTCATGGCGATCGGTGCGGTGGCCGCCGAGTTCGGCCTCTACACCCGCATCACGGGCGCGCAGCGGATCGGCATGTTCGGCGCGCGCATCGACCAGCTGCCCGCGATCTGGGCCAAGCTCATCGACGCCGGCTTCGAGTCCGGGCAGGCGTACGGCAAGTCGCTGCGGGCCGTGAAGTCGTGCGTCGGGTCGTCGTGGTGCCGGTTCGGCGTCCGCGACTCGGTCGGCATGGGCATCCTGCTCGAGAACCGGTACCGGGGCCTGCGCACGCCGCACAAGTTCAAGGTCGGCGTCTCCGGGTGCGCCCGGGAGTGCGCCGAGGCCCGCGGCAAGGACGTCGGAGTCATCGCCACCGCGAACGGCTGGAACGTGTACGTCGGCGGCAACGGCGGCGCGAACCCCCGGCACGCGGACCTGCTCGCGGAGGACCTTTCCGACGACGAGCTCGTGGCGATCATCGACCGGTTCCTCGCGTTCTACGTGCGGCACGGCGACCGGCTGCAGCGCACCGCCCCGTTCGTCGCCGACTTCCCCGGCGGCATCGAGGCGCTGCGCGAGATCCTCGTCGACGACGCGCGAGGCATCGCCGCCGACCTCGAGGCCGAGATCGCCGCGCACGTCGGCGACTACCGCGACGAGTGGGCCGAGGCGCTCGACGACCCCGACAAGCTCGACCGGTTCGCCGCGTTCGTCAACGCCCCGGCCACGGCCGACCCCGACCTCGCCTACACCCCGCTGCGCGGCCAGGTCCGCCCGGCCCGGCCCGGCGAGCCCGCCCACCACGACCCACGCGTCGCCCGGACCCTGGAGGTGACCCGGTGAGCACCGTCCTCGTGCGTACCGACGTCTGCGCGCTCGACGCGCTCGTGCCCGAGCGGGGGGCCGCCGCGCTCGTCGACGGCCGGCAGGTCGCCCTGTTCCGGCTCGCCGACGACACCGTGCTCGCCGTGCAGAACCACGACCCGTTCTGCGGCGCCAACGTGCTGTCGCGCGGCATCGTCGGGACGGTCGGCGACGCCCCGACCGTGACGTCGCCCATGCACAAGCAGGTGTGGGACCTGCGGACGGGCGCGTGCCTCGACACGGGCGGGAAGGCGCCGGTGGACGGGTCGGTCGATCTGGCGACGTGGGCGGTCGAGGTCCGCGACGGCCGGGTGCTCGTCGCGCACGCCTGACGATCCCGCCGCCCGGGCCACGTACCGCGCGCCGACCGGCTCCACGCCGCACGCCCCGCTCCCACGCCGCCCTCGAACCCGCGCGGCGCTGAGATCGTCACTTGGGGGCGAGATCGTGACGTCGAAGTGACGATCTCGCCCGCAAGTCACGATCTCGAGGCCCGCGGCCCGCCGTGGGGTTGTGGGCCGTCCCGCGGAACGATTGGTTTCTATCGTTAATCGATAGGTCGTCGAGAGCGGGTGGACTCACATGAGTCGTCTGGCCGTGCTGGCACTGCGGGTGCTGATCGTCATGCTGTTCGCCGGGATGCTCGTGATCCAGGGGATGATCCTGCCGCTGCTCGGCATCGACATCGCCGAGGGCGCCTCCGGGACCGCCACCCGCGGGTGGGTGCTCGTGGGGCTCGGCATCGCCGGCGTCGTCACCGTCGAGGTCGCGCTCGTCTGCCTCTGGAAGCTGCTCACGATGGTCAGGCGCGACACCGTGTTCCGCCCGGCGGCGTTCCGCTACGTCGACGTCATCATCGGGTCCGCCGTCGCCGCGACGCTCCTGGCGATGGCCGTGTCGTTCGTCCTGGCGCCCGGCGAGGGCGTCGCGCCCGGGATCGTGCTGCTCGTCGTGATCGGCGGTGTCGGCACGGCCGGCATCGCGCTGCTGGTGCTCGTGCTGCGGCTCCTGCTGGTCCAGGCCGTCGCCCTCGACTCCACCGCGACGACGCTGCGCGCCGAGCTCGACGAGGTGATCTGATGCCGATCGTCGTCGACATCGACGTGATGCTGGCGCGCCGCAAGATGTCCGTGGGCGACCTGGCCGACCGCATCGGCATCACGCCCGCGAACCTCGCCGTGCTGAAGAACGGGCGCGCCAAGGCCGTGCGGTTCACGACGCTCGAGGCGCTGTGCGAGGTGCTCGGGTGCCAGCCCGGCGACCTGCTGCGACACGAGCCGGACGGCGCGCCCGTGCCCGCGG
This sequence comes from Actinomycetes bacterium, assembly GCA_023390875.1. GTDB lineage: Bacteria > Actinomycetota > Actinomycetes > Actinomycetales > Cellulomonadaceae > Cellulomonas. The sequence goes on along the minus strand of JAEWCA010000567.1, from coordinate 5,211 downwards.
AGCCGCAGCCGTAGGTGGCGAGGTCGAATCCTTTCGGAAACTATCGGCTCCTGCGGCCTCGCGGGCGTGTCCAGAGCGCGGCGCGCAACCTAATCGGTTCATCACCGCATCCGGCTATTCCCGCGCGCGCGTGACCGTTGCAGACTCGGCTCGATAACGATTTCGACTGCGCTCGAGCCCGATGGTGCCGTCGATCCTCGAGCAGCCGGTCCGCCCCGTCCCCACGCGGCGAACCGGCGCGCATCGCACGTCTCCCGGTCGGCGCTGGCACGAAGGAGTGCACGATGTCCGATAGTTTCGACCTGTCGTCCCCCATCCTCCGCCGGCGGCGCTCCCTCAGGGCGCTCGTCGGCCTCGCCGCGTCGAGCGCGATGGTCGTCGCCGCGCTCGCGGCCGCCACTCCCGCGTCGGCGGTGTCGTCGAACGAGACCGGCACCAACAACGGCTACTTCTACTCGTTCTGGACCGACAGCCCCGGCACCGTCTCGATGAACCTCGGGTCCGGCGGCAACTACTCGACGCAGTGGTCCAACACCGGCAACTTCGTCGCCGGCAAGGGCTGGTCCACCGGCGGCCGCAAGACGGTCAACTACTCCGGGTCGTTCAACCCCTCGGGCAACGCGTACCTCGCCCTGTACGGGTGGACCACCAACCCGCTCGTCGAGTACTACGTCGTCGACAACTGGGGCACGTACCGCCCCACGGGCACGTTCATGGGCACCGTCAACAGCGACGGCGGCACGTACGACATCTACCGCACCCAGCGGGTCAACCAGCCCTCGATCCAGGGCACCGCGACGTTCTACCAGTACTGGTCGGTGCGGCAGTCCAAGAAGACCGGCGGCACCATCACGACCGGCAACCACTTCGACGCGTGGGCCTCCAAGGGCATGAACCTCGGCAGCCACAACTACATGATCATGGCCACCGAGGGATACCAGTCCTCCGGCAACTCCAACATCACCGTGAGCGAAGGCTCCGGCGGCGGAGGCGGCGGCGGCACCACCACTCCCCCGCCCACGGGCGGCGGAGGCGGCAGCAACGGCTGCACCGTGAGCGTCACCAAGGGCGACGAGTGGTCCGACCGGTTCAACGTCAACTACACCGTGAGCGGCGCCACCAGCTGGACCGTGACCACCACGTTCAACGGCAGCCAGACCCTGCAGAACAGCTGGAACGCCACCGTGAGCGGCAGCGGGAGCACCCGCACCATCACCCCCAACGGCTCGGGCAACTCGTTCGGCCTGACGCTCTACAAGAACGGCAGCACCGCGCTGCCCTCGGCCACGTGCTCGACGTCCGGAGGCTCGACCGGCGGAGGTGGCGGCGGCAGCACCGGAGGAGGCGGCAGCAGCTGCTCGGTCAGCGTGACGAGGGCCGACGAGTGGTCCGACCGGTTCAACGTGAGCTTCGCGGTCAGCGGCACGAGCTCGTGGGTCGTCACGGTCCGGCTCAACGGCAGCCAGTCCGTGCAGAACAGCTGGAACGCATCCGTGTCGTCGAGCGGCAGCACCGTGACCGCCCGGCCGAACGGGTCCGGCAACACCTTCGGCATCACCCTCTACAAGAACGGCAACAGCACCACGCCGACAGCGAGCTGCTCGACGTCCTGACGGACTGACGGACCGGGGGGGGCCCCGGGGGGCGGCGGGCCCCCCCTGCTCGCGCCCGGTTCCTCGACAACCGCACGAAGGAGTGCACGATGTCCCGCAGTCCCCTCTCCACCCGCACCACGCTGCGCCGCCGGTCGGTGCGCGCCCTGCTCGGCCTCGCGGCGTCGACCGCGCTGGCCACCGGGGCCCTGGTCGCCGCCCAGCCGGCGTCCGCGGCGACCTGGTCGGGCAGCTGCTCGGCCGGGTACGTCGGCCTCACGTTCGACGACGGCCCGAACGCCGGCACGACGAACCAGCTCATCAGCAACCTCACGTCCGTCGGCGCGACGGCGACGGTGTTCCCGACCGGCCAGAACGCGTCGAACAACCCGTCCCTCATGCAGGCCTACAAGAACGCCGGCCTGCAGATCGCGAACCACAGCTGGGACCACCCGCACCTGGTGAACATGAGCCAGTCCGACATCCAGTCGCAGCTCTCCCGGACGCAGCAGGCGATCCAGCAGACGGCCGGTGTCACGCCGACCCTGTTCCGGCCGCCGTACGGCGAGTCCAACGCGACGCTGCGGTCGGTCGAGCAGTCGCTGGGCCTGCGGGAGATCATCTGGGACGTCGACTCGACGGACTGGAACAACGCGAGCGCGGCCACGATCCGTCAGGCGGCCGCCCGGCTGACCAACGGGCAGATCATCCTCATGCACGACTGGCCCGCGGCGACGCAGCAGGCGCTGCCGAACATCCTCAACGACCTCAAGTCGCGCAACCTGTGCCCGGGGCATATCTCGTCGAGCACGGGCCGCGCGGTCGCGCCGTCGGGCTCCGGCGGCGGGACGACGACCCCGCCCCCGACGGGCGGCGGCGGGAGCTGCTCGGTCACCGTCACGAAGACGAACGACTGGACCGACCGGTTCAACGTGAACCTCGCGGTCAGCGGCAGCAGCAGCTGGGTCGTGACGGTTCGCCTCAACGGCGGCCAGGCGCTGCAGAACAGCTGGAACGCGTCCGTCACCAACAACGGCAGCACCCTGACGGCGCGGCCCAACGGTGCCGGGAACACGTTCGGCATCACGCTGTACAAGAACGGCAACAGCAACCCGCCGACGGCGACCTGCGCCACGTCCTGAGGCACGTCGCGGGTGGGGGCGCCGGTGCCGGCCGGTGCCCCCACCCGTGCCGTCAGGCGGCGGAGCGGCCTCGCGCCCAGCGCCAGACGGCGGTGACGACGACGGCCCCGACGATCGAGCCGATGATCCCGCTCGCACGGAGCTCGAGCCCGTCCCCGGCGATGAGGCTCGCGAGCAGGCCGCCGACGAACGAGCCGACGAGACCGGCGATGATCGCCATGGTCCAGTCGATCCGCCCGGACTGCCGTCCGAGGATGAGCTGGGCAGCGGCACCGACGAGCATGCCGAACAGGATCAGGCCGAGGATCAGCATGGAGCCGACTGTAGGGCAGCAGGTCACACACCGCCCAGGGTGCGAGGCGGTGGATCCTGGCCGGTCAGAGCGGCGTGGCGAACCGGGCGTGGACACCCGGTGAGTACAGGACGGAGTCGGGTGCTCGGGTCGTGACGCCGGGCAGGCCGCCGGCGGCGACGAGCTCGTCGTCCAGCTCGACGAGCTCGGCCCGGCGCAGGGGCCACGGCTCGTGCTCGTTGGGCAGGAACCGGGTCCGGCCGCCGATCCTCGTGTGCATGCCCCACCGGGCGGTGAGGAAGTCGGCGAGCGGGTCCCCGACGACGGGCTCACGGGTGGGGCGGACGACGATCCGGGTGGACGGCCGGGTACCGGTGAGCCTCGTCGAGCGGTAGTCGATCGCGTCGCCGGTCCGCCGGATCGACATGCGGGCCCACTCGTACGGCACGTTCATCACGGTCCGGGCGCCGAGCACCGTCAGGACGCGGGTGGCCTCCAGCGACCGGAACAGCACACCGCGCCGGCCGTCGTCGTCGACGGTGTAGAGGCGGACGTTGATCTCGGGGAACGTGCCGATGTACGGCAGGGCGGGCCCGGGCACGATGGTGAAGCGCTCCATGCGGAACGCGATGAGCCCGACCCACGACGAGCCGTCGTGCTCGTCGGGCCGGGTGCCGGGCGGGAGCAGCGGCGCGACGCGCGCGGGGTCGACCCGCCAGTGCAGGAAGCTCAGCCGCACCCAGTCCTGGGACAGGATCACGGGGCCGGTGAGCGGGGGCGCCGTCGGGGTGATGGGGTCCACCGGGTCACGCTATCGGGTGATTTCGATAAAGCGCGACTATCGAAACTGTTATTTATCGAAACAACGCGCCGCTATCGAAAACTTCGGAATGTCGTCCGATACCTTGACGTGAGTCGTAGGCACCCTGAACAATTCACGTGGAACGGGCTCCGATGTCATGCGTCGTCGCAGGTCGGGAGCCACCCGAAAGTGGGACGGACCACTTTCGACGCGTGCGCACCAGAATGCTGTCCCCGGCATTTCTGGTGCCCATTTCCAGCACAAAGGAGTGCACATGCTCAACCGATCCACCGTCCACCGCGACGCACCCCGGCGTCGACGGACACTCCGGGCCCTGCTCAGCGTCGGCGCCGCAGGTGCGCTGGTCGCGGCCGCGATCGCGCCGGCGTCCGCGGTGTCGTCGAACGAGACGGGCACCAACAACGGCTACTTCTACTCGTTCTGGACCGACAGCCCCGGCACGGTCTCGATGAACCTGGGATCCGGCGGCAACTACTCGACGCAGTGGTCGAACACCGGCAACTTCGTCGCCGGCAAGGGCTGGTCCACCGGCGGCCGCAAGACCGTCAACTACTCCGGGTCGTTCAACCCCTCAGGGAACGCCTACCTCGCGCTCTACGGCTGGACGAAGAACCCGCTGGGCGAGTACTACATCGTCGACAACTGGGGCACCTACCGGCCCACCGGCACGTTCATGGGCACCGTCAACAGCGCCGGCGGCACGTACGACATCTACCGCACCCAGCGCGTGAACAAGCCGTCCATCGAGGGCAACAGCTCGACGTTCTACCAGTACTGGTCGGTGCGGCAGTCCAAGAAGACCGGCGGCACGATCACCACGGGGAACCACTTCGACGCGTGGGCGTCCAAGGGCATGAACCTCGGCAGCCACAACTACATGATCATGGCCACCGAGGGCTACCAGTCCTCCGGCAACTCCAACATCACCGTGAGCGAGGGCTCCGGCGGTGGCGGCGGCACGACGACCCCGCCCCCGAGCAGCGGCGGCTGCACCGTGAGCGTCACCAAGGGCCAGGACTGGACGGACCGGTTCAACGTCACGTACTCCGTGAGCGGCTCCAGCAGCTGGACCGTCACGATCAAGCTCAACGGCGGCCAGACCCTCCAGAGCAGCTGGAACGCGTCGATCACGAACGGCGGCAGCACGCTGACGGCCAAGCCGAACGGCTCGGGCAACTCGTTCGGCACCACGATCTACAAGAACGGGAACAGCACGACGCCGACCGCGACGTGCTCGGCCGGCTGACCGCGGTGACGGGCTGACCGCCCGGGGCGCCACCGGCCCCCGACTCCCACCACGCGGTCGGCCACAGCAAGGAGACGACGCCCGGGCCGGGGGAGGTGGGGGCCGGCGGCGGCGGG
>JAEWCA010000530.1 GCA_023390875.1 Actinomycetes bacterium | reverse complement strand
TCGCCGCCGTCGAGCAGCTCGCCGACGCGGTGCGGGCGGGGACGCACGTCAGGATCGAGCTCGACGACCGCGGGAGGCCGGACTCCGCGGGCACGGTCGAGCTGTTGCGCCTGCTGCACCGCGCGATGCGCCTGCGTCCGCTCGTCGAGCCGCACCGCTCGCGCCTCACCGACTACGCGGCGTCCGTGCGGCGGCTGCTCCCCCGCGCGTCGCTCGCGACGTCCCGGCTGCGTTTCACGTTCTCGCGGCCGACGACGAAGCGGCGGACGCTGTCGGCGCTCGCGAGCCTGCGCGCGTGGGAGCCGTGGCTCGCGTCGACGGGTCTGCGGGGGGTCGTCGAGGACCTGAGCCGGGCGACCGGCGCGCCGGACGCCTCGTCGAGCGCGCTGTGGGACGACTTCGAGCGCCGGTCCGCGACGTACTGGACCGAGCTGCAGACGCTCGTCCCGTCGGCCGTCAACGTGCTGGCCGCGCGGGGCATGCTCACGTCCGAGCTCGCCGACCGGGTCGCGGAGCACCCGCTCGACCTGTCCTACCTGCGGGTGCGCCTGCGCGGGTACCAGGAGTTCGGCGCCCGGTTCGCGCTGCACCAGGGCCGGGCGCTGCTGGGCGACGAGATGGGCCTGGGGAAGACCGTGCAGGCGATCGCCGCGATGGCCGACCGGGCGGCGAGCGGCGAGCGGCACTTCCTCGTCGTCTGCCCCGCGAGCGTGCTGGTCAACTGGGTCCGGGAGGTCGCCGAGCACTCGGCGCTGACGCCGCACCGGCTGCACGGCGCCGGACGCGACGCCGCGATCCGGGACTCGGTCGCGCAGGGCGGCGTCGGCGTGACGACGTTCGAAGGGCTCGCGCACCTGCCGCTGCCGGGCACCGACGGCGGCCTCGCGGTCGACGAGCTCGGCATGGTCGTCGTCGACGAGGCGCACTACGTGAAGAACCCGGCCGCCCGGCGCTCGAAGGCGGTGCGCGCCTGGACGGACACCACGTGGCGCGTGCTGCTGCTCACCGGGACGCCGATGGACAACCGGCTCGAGGACTTCGTCGAGCTCGTGCGCCTGGTGCAGCCGAACGTCGCCGACGGGTTCCCGTCGCACCTCGGGCTCGTCGGCGGCGACGCGTTCCGGGAGGCCGTCGCGCCCGTCTACCTGCGGCGCAACCAGCGCGACGTGCTCGTCGAGCTGCCCGAGCTCGTGCTCGTCGACGAGTGGGAGGACCTGTCCCCCGCGGGCGAGGCGGCGTACCGGGCGGCCGTCGCGAGCGGGAACTTCATGGCGATGCGCCGGGCCGCGTTCCTCACGCCCGACCCGCGCGACTCCGCCAAGCTCGGGCGGCTGCTGGAGATCGTCGAGGACGCCGGCGAGAACGGGCACCGGACCGTGGTGTTCTCGTTCTTCCGCGACGTCATCGCGGTCGTCGTCGCCTCGCTGCGCGCCGCGGGCGTGCCCGTGTTCGGGCCGCTCACGGGTTCCGTGCCGGCCGAGGAGCGGCAGGCGATCATCGACGCGTTCAGCGCGGCCGGGCCCGACGCGGTGCTCGTCGCGCAGATCACCGCGGGCGGCGTCGGGCTCAACATGCAGTCCGCGAGCGTCGCCGTGCTGTGCGAGCCGCAGCTCACACCCGCCGCCGAGGCGCAGGCCATCGCGCGGCTGCACCGGATGGGCCAGGTCCGCAGCGTGCGGGCCCACCGGCTGCTCGCCGAGGACGGGGTCGACGAGCGGATCACCGAGATCCTCGACGGCAAGCGGCGCGTGTTCGACGAGTACGTGCGCGACTCGGCGCTCGCGGCATCGTCCGTGCACGCCGTCGACGTGACCGAGGCGCGGCTCGCCCGGGAGGTCGTGGCCGCCGAGCAGGCACGGCTCGGGTACGGGCCGGTGTGGGACGAGCTGGGCGAGGACGCAGCGGTGGCCGACGGTCCTCCGCCGGAACCCGCACCGGAGCCCGCACCCGAGCCGTGACCCCGGGGTCAGCCCGCTGCGCGCGCCTGCGCGAACGGGAGGCGGTCGAACACGATCGTCATGCGCGTGATCCGTCCGCCGACGACCTCCACCCGCTCCGCGCCTGGCGCGTGCGGGACGAGCGTCGTCTCGGTGTCGTAGAGCACCACGGCGGTCTCGTCGTCCCCGAACGCGCCGAGCACCTCGGTGCGCGTCGTCATCGCGGCGAACGGGCCCATGAACTCGCGGAACGCGTCGCGGCCCACGACGGGCCCGGCGGGTGCGTCGCACACGATGTCGGGGTCGACGAGCGCCATCGCGGCGTCGACGTCGTGCGTGCTCCACGCCCGGTGGTAGTCGAGCGCGGTCTGCAGGGCTGCGGTGGTCATGGGTCCTCCTGGGGGTCGGTCCGTCACCCGTACCGACGCCGGCCGCGCGCGTGTCGGAACGGTCTCGTACGGTCCGGTGCCATGACCACGCTCGACGCGGCACGCGCGAGCGACGAGGGCGCGTTCACCGACCTCGTCGCACCGCACCTGCGTGAGCTGCACGTGCACTGCTACCGGATGCTCGGCTCGCTCGACGACGCAGACGACGCCCTCCAGGAGGTCCTCGTCTCCGCCTGGCGCGGCCTCACCGGGTACGCGGGCCACGCGTCCGTCCGCACGTGGCTGTACGCGATCGCGACGCACCGCTGCCTCACCGTGCTCCGCACCGGCCGGCGCCGCCCGCGCGAGGTCACGCTGCCGTTCGACGCGCCGCCGCCCGACGACCGCACCGACGTCCCGTGGCTCCAGCCGTACCCGGACGCGTGGCTGCCGGTCGACGCCGTCGAGCCCGGACCCGCGGCGCGGTACGACGCGACCGAGTCGATCGCGCTCGCGTTCGTCGCCGCGCTGCAGGTGCTGCCGCCGCGGCAGGTCGCCGTCGTCGTCCTCGGGGACGTGCTCGGGTACGCGCAGGCCGAGATCGCGGCGATGACCGGGACGACGCCGACGGTCGTCAAGGGCCTGCTGCAGCGCGGGCGGGCGACGCTCGCGCGGCACGGTCGGGACGCGCCGCGCAGCGACCGGCACGTCGACCCCGCGGTGGCGCACCGGTTCGCCCGCGCGCTCGAGACCGGGGACATCGACGGCGTCGTCGCCCTCCTCACGGACGACGGGTGGCTCGCGATGCCACCGCTGCCGCACGTGTACCGGGGGCGGGAGTCGGTCGGTGCGTTCC
>JAEWCA010000503.1 GCA_023390875.1 Actinomycetes bacterium | reverse complement strand
GCGCCGCCTAGAGTGGGACGCGGTCCAGCACCGGCTCTCGTCCACCACGAGAAGGGTGCGTCCACCATGACCACGCCGCTCACCACCACCGAGGTCGCGGACGGCGTCCACCGGCTCGCGGACGCCTACGTCAACGTCTACCTGGTGCTCGACGGCCGCCAGGTGCTGCTGGTCGACACGGGCCTGCCGTCGTTCTGGCCGCTGATCGCCCGGGCGCTGCGGCAGCACGGGCGGACGCCCGCCGACGTCGTGGCGGTCGCGCTCACGCACGCGCACTTCGACCACACCGGTCTCGCCGCGCGGCTGCAGCGCGAGCTCGCGGTCCCGGTGTGGTGCCACCCCGACGACATGCCGCTCGCACGCCACCCGTACCGGTACGCGCACGAGAACCCGCGCGCCGCGTACCCGATCCGCCATCCCCGGGCGGTGCCGATCCTGCTCTCGATGGCGTTCGCCGGTGCCCTGCGCGTGCCGGGCGTCGACGACCTGCAGCCGTACCCGGCCGCGGGCACCTTGCCCCTGCCGGGAGCGCCGCGGCTCGTGCCGACGCCCGGGCACACGTCGGGCCACTGCGCCCTGCACCTCGCGGACCGGGACGTCGTCGTCAGCGGTGACGCGCTCGTCACGCTCGACCCGTACACGGGCGAGACCGGCCCGCAGATCGTCGCCGGCGCGGCCACCGCCGACAGCGCCCAGGCTCTCGCGTCGCTCGACGCTCTCGCCTTCACGGGTGCGGAAACGGTGCTTCCAGGGCACGGTGAACCCTGGCACGGCGGCATCGAGCCCGCCGTCCGCCTGGCACGCGAACGAGGAGCGCACTGACATGTCACCCGGCCCGACCAGCACCGCCACCGTCGCCGTCCCCGACCCCACCGTCGGGGACGGTCCTCGTCGCGTGCTCGTCACCGGCGCCGACTCGGGCATCGGCAAGGCCTGCGCCGTCGCGCTCGCGGCCGAGGCCGAGCACGTGGCGATCACGTGGCACGCCGACGAGGACGGTGCCCGGCGCACCGCCGAGGAGGTCGCGTCGCACGGCGCGACGGCTCACGTGCTGCACCTCGACCTCACCACCCCGACGTCCGCGCCGGCCGTCGTCGACGACGCGGTCGCCGCGATGGGCGGGCTCGACGCCGTCGTGCTCAACGCCGGGACCGGCACGTCGACGCCGCTCCTCGACCTCACGTGGCAGCAGTGGCGGGACGTGGTCGCGGTCGACCTCGACGGTGCGTTCCTGTGCCTGCAGCGCAGCGCGCACCACCTCGTCGAGCAGGGCACCGGCGGGCGGATCGTCGCCGTGACGAGCGTGCACGAGCACGCCCCGCGGGTCGGCGCGGCACCGTACTGCGCGGCGAAGGGCGGTCTCGGGCTGCTGGTCAAGGTCGCCGCGCTCGAGCTCGCCGAGCACGGCATCACCGTCAACGCCGTCGCGCCCGGCGAGATCGCGACGCCCATGACCGGCCAGGAGGACGAGTCCCCGGCCGACGGCACGCACGACCGACCCGGCATCCCGTTGCGCCGCCCCGGCGACGCGCGCGAGATCGCGGCGGTGGTCCGCCTGCTCTGCCGGCCCGACGGCGGCTACGTCACCGGGGCGTCGTGGGCGGTCGACGGCGGGATGCTCACCATGGGCCCGATGGCAGGCTCGCACCTGCGTTCCGACGACTGGCGGCGCCCGTGACGGCCGCGCCCGGCCGCGGCGCGCGTGCGACGCTCGACGAGGCGGTCGAGGCCGTCCTCGGCGCCGGGACGCGTCTGCGGGACGTCCAGGAGGACGCGCTGGCGCACCTGGCCGAGTCGGACACCCTGCTCGTCGCGCGCAGCGGTGCGGGCAAGACGGCCGTCTACGCGATCGCGACGCTCATGTCGGGCCGCCTCACGGTCGTGGTCTCGCCGCTGCTCGCGCTCCAGCGCGACCAGGTCGACGCGCTCACCGCCGCCGGCCTGCGGGCCACCTCCGTCAGCTCGGCACGGTCGACGCGCCAGCAGCGGGAGGCCCTCGCCGCCGCGGAGGAGGGGCGGGTGGACGTGCTGCTCCTCGCCCCTGAGCAGCTCGTCCGGCCGGAGGTCGTCGACGCGCTCGCCCGCGCCGACGTCGGCCTCGTGGTGGTCGACGAGGCGCACTGCGTGAGCGAGTGGGGGCACGACTTCCGCCCCGACTACGCCGCCGTCGCCCGGGTGCTGCCCCGCCTCGGACGACCGCGGCTGCTCGCCCTCACGGCCACGGCCTCGCCACGCGTCCGCGACGAGATCGTCGAGCGCCTCGGGATGACCCGTCCGCGGGTCCTCGTCCGCGACGCCGACCGGCCGAACATCTGGCTCGGCGTCCGGCACGCGGCGTCGGCGTCGGACCGCGACGCCCTCGTGGTGCGCACGACGCTCGACGAGCCCGGCCCCACGCTCGTCTACGGGCGGACGCACAAGCACGTCGAGGCCCTGGCTGCGGCCCTGTCCGACGAGGGCCGGGCCGCGGACGTCTACCACGCCGGCCTCCCCGCCCGGGAGCGCGCGGCCGTCCAGGACGCGTTCCTCAGCGGCCGTTCCGACCTGCTCGTCGCGACGAGCGCGTTCGGCATGGGCGTCGACCGGGCCGACGTCCGGCTCGTCGTCCACGCGGGTCTGCCGCCGTCGCTCGACTCGTACTACCAGGAGGTCGGCCGCGCAGGACGCGACGAGGAGCCCGCCCGGGCGCTCGCCGTCGCGCACGCAGGCGACGTCGCGCTCAACCGGTTCCTCGGCACGGCATCGGGACCGAGCCGGGCCACGGTGCGCACGGTGCTGGCCGCCGTCGGGGACGGGCCGGTGCCGCGGCACGACGTGGTGTCTGCGACGGGTCTGGGTGGCCGCACGGTCTCACGGGCGCTCAACGCGCTCGTCGACGTCGGCGCCCTGCGGTCCGACGACGACGGCTACCGCTCCACGGGTGCGGGTGAGGCGAAGGCGATGGCCGCGCTGAGGGAGCGCCGCGACCGGCTGCAGACCCTCGACCGGTCCCGAGCCGAGCTCGTGCAGACGTACGCCGACACGACGGACTGCCGGCGACGGATGCTGCTGGAGCTGCTCGGCGAGTCGCACCCGGACCGGTGCGGTGCGTGCGACAGCTGCGAGGCGGGGACCAGCGTCGACGTCGTGGACGTCCCGCTGGCGGGTGGGCAGTCGGTCCGGCACACCGCCTGGGGCGTCGGCGTGGTCAGCGCCGTGGAGGCCGACCGCGTCGTCGTGCTGTTCGAGGACAAGGGCTACGTGACGCTGGACACCGCGGTCGCGCTGGACTCGGGCCTGCTCGTCCCGCTCTGACCGTCGCTGCCGGCGGGCGTGTCAGCAGTTCCGGACCAGGGTGCCCGCGCCGGTCGCGCCGCAGGGGACACGCGCATCACGGCTTCGTCGTCTGCAGGACGGGCTCCAGTCGCACGACGATGGCCTTCGACACCGGCGTGTTGCTCCCGAGCGCGGTGCTCGCGAGCGGGACCAGCACGTTCGCCTCCGGGAAGTACGTCGCGGCACATCCCCGGGCGGTCGGGAACGCGACGACGCGGTAGTGCGGCAGCACCCGGTCGGGCTCGTCCTTCCACTCGCTGACGATGTCGACGCGGTCGCCGTCGGCGAGGCCGAGGTCGGCGAGGTCGTCCGGGTTGACGAACACGACGTCGCGACCGCCTCGGATGCCGCGGTAACGGTCGTTGAGCCCGTACATCGTGGTGTTGAACTGGTCGTGCGAGCGGACGGTCTGCAGGATCAGGCGGCCGGGCGGGCACTCGACGTGGATCAGCTCGTTGACCGTGATCATCGCCTTGCCGGTCGCGGTCGGGAACGTTCGGGAGTCGCGCGGGCCGTTGGGCAGGACGAACCCGCCGGGCCGGCGGGCGCGCGCGTTGAAGTCGTCGAAGCCGGGCACGACGCGCGAGATGGAGTCGCGGATCGTGTCGTAGTCGCGCTCGAACCCGGCCCAGTCGACCGGCCCGTCGTCGCCGAGGACGGCGCGGGCGAGGCGGGTGACGATCGAGACCTCGGACAGCAGGTCGGGCGACGCGGGCGGCAGGGCGCCGTGGGTCGCGTGGACGGCGCACACCGAGTCCTCGACGGTGACGAACTGCGGGCCGGTCTCCTGCAGGTCGACGTCGGTGCGGCCGAGCGTCGGCAGGATGAGCGCCTCGGTGCCGGTGACGACGTGCGAGCGGTTGAGCTTGGTCGACACCTGCACCGTCAGGTCGGTGCCGCGCATCGCGGCCTCGGCGGCACGCGTGTCGGAGATGGCGCCGACGAGGTTGCCGCCGAGCGCGAACCAGACCTTGATGTCGCCGCGCGCCATCGCCTCGATGCAGCGCACCGCGTCGACGCCGTGGTGGCGCGGCGGGTCGAACGAGAACTCCGTGGCCAGCGCGTCCAGGAACGCGTCGGGCATCCTCTCCCAGATGCCCATCGTGCGGTCGCCCTGCACGTTGCTGTGCCCGCGGATCGGCGACGCGCCCGCGCCGGGCTTGCCGATGTTCCCGCGCAGCAGCAGGAGGTTGACGATCTCCTTGATGGTGTCGACGCCCTTGTGGTGCTGCGTCAGGCCCATCGCCCACGTGATGATCACGCGGTCGGCGGCGAGGTAGCGCTCGGCGAGCTCGTCGATCGCGTCGATCGAGAGCCCGGTCGCGAGGGCGACCTCCTGCTCCCCCAGCCCGGCGAGGTGCGCCCGGAAGTCGTCGAGGCCTAGGGTGTGCGCGGCGAGGAAGTCGTGGTCGAGCACGGTCCCCGGCGCGCGGTCCTCGGCCTCCAGCACGCGCTTCGAGATCCACTGCAGCATGGCCATGTCGCCGCCGCTGCGGATCTGCAGGAACTGGTCGGCCATCTCGGTGCCGCGTCCGGCGATGCCCCGCACGGTCTGCGGGTTCTTGTAGCGCTTGAGCGCGACCTCGGGCAGGGGGTTGACCGCGACGAGCGTGGCGCCACGGCGCTTGGCGGCCTCCAGCGCCGTGAGCATGCGCGGGTGGTTGGTGCCGGGGTTCTGGCCCATGACGACGATGAGGTCGGCCTGCGCGAAGTCGTCGTACGACACGGTCGACTTGCCGATGCCGATGGTCGCGTTGAGGGCGGTGCCCGTCGACTCGTGGCACATGTTCGAGCAGTCCGGCAGGTTGTTCGTGCCGAACGCCCGGACGAACAGCTGGTAGACGAACGCCGCCTCGTTCGACGCCCGGCCGCTCGTGTAGAACGCGGCCTGGTCGGGCGAGTCGAGCCCGCGCAGCCGGTCGGCGACGATCCGGAACGCGTCGGACCAGGTGACCGGCAGGTAGTGGTCGCTCCCGGCCGCCTTGAAGACGGGCTCGACGAGCCGTCCCTGCCGGCCCAGCCAGAACTCCGACTTGTCCTCGAGGTCGGTGAGCGAGTGCTCGGCCCAGAACGTCGTCGGGACCGTGAGCGGGTTGGCCTCCCAGGCCACCGCGCGGGCGCCGTTCTCGCAGAACTCCGCCGGCGAGCGGTGACCGGGGTCCGGCCACGCGCAGCTCATGCAGTCGAAGCCGTCCTTCTGGTTGAGCCTGCTCAGCAGCTTCAGCGTGCGGACCGGGCCGAGGTCGCGCAGCGCGTACGACATCGCGTTCGCGACCCCGGGCAGGCCGGCGGCGGCCGGGTCGACATGATGGACGACGACCTCGGGCTTCGGGTCGTCGACGGGAGGCTTCCGGACCATCAGACGGCCACCTCCACGAGCACGCGCTCGGGCCGCGCGTAGACGACCATCGACGGCCCCCGCAGGAACCCGACGAGCGTCAGGCCGGACTCCTCCGCGAGGTCGACGGCCAAGGACGACGGCGCCGACACCGACGCGAGCATCGGGATCCCCGCCATGAGCGCCTTCTGCGCGAGCTCGAACGACGTGCGCCCCGACACCAGCAGCACGGTGCCGCGCAGCGGCAGCCGGCCGTTGAGCAGCGCCCAGCCGACCACCTTGTCGACCGCGTTGTGCCGCCCGACGTCCTCGCGCAGCACGAGCAGCTCGCCGGTCGCGGCGTCGAACAGCCCGGCCGCGTGCAGCCCGCCCGTGGAGTCGAACACCTTCTGGCCCGCGCGCAGCCGGTCGGGCAGCGTCGTGAGCAGCGCCGACGGCACGCGCACGTCGTCGTCCGCGACGGTCCACCGCGAGCGCGTCCGCACCTCGTCGATGCTCGTCTTGCCGCACAGGCCGCACGCCGACGTCGTGTAGAAGGAGCGCTCCAGGCTCGGCGCCGGCTCCGGTACGCCCGCGCCGAGCGACACGCTCAGCACGTTGTACGTGTTCGGCTCACCGTCGACCGCTCCCCCGCAGTACCGCGCGCCGGCGACGTGCTCCGCCTCGGAGACGACACCCTCGGAGACCAGGAACCCGGCGGCCAGCTCGACGTCGTTGCCGGGCGTCCGCATCGTGACGACGAGGGACCGGCCGCCGATCCGGATCTCCAGCGGCTCCTCCGCCGCGAGCACGTCCTCCGCCCGACGCGCGTCGAGGTCACCGGTGATCCGCGTGACCCGCCGGCGAACAGCGATCCGTTGCATTGCCCCACTCCGACCGTCGACTCGTGCTGCACGACCTCTCCGCACGGTAACCACCCGGAGCCCCGAACGGGTCCACGTTCGTCGTGTGACAGATGTCAGTCCGGGACGATGGCGGATCGCAGGTTCGCCGCAGCTCGCTGACCAGCACGATCGTCCCCATGACGACCTCCACGATGTCCGCCGCCAACGCCGTCCTCGGTCTCGCCGTCCTCGTCTGGGTGCTGTGGCGCCAGGTGCAGGTGCGCGAGATCGCCACCGAGCGCAGCCCCCGCGGGCTGCTGGTCCTCGCCGCGATCGGCGTGTGGACGGCGGCGCAGGGGCTCGACGGCGCGCCGGCGTCGCCGGTCGCGCTCGCGCTCGTCGTCGCCGGTGTCGCGGTCTCCGCGGGGTTCGGGG
>JAEWCA010000555.1 GCA_023390875.1 Actinomycetes bacterium | reverse complement strand
CGACGAACGTGCGGTCCCCCTCGTTCGCGAGCGCGACCACGTCGAGCCCCCGCAGCCGTGCGAGCTCGACCACGAACCCGCCGAGGCCGCCCGCGGCCCCGGTGACCCCGACGGTCCCGTTCTTGAGGCCGACGAGGTCGAGCGCCTGCAGCGCCGTCAGCGCGTTGACCGGCAGGACGGCCGCCGCCACGGCGTCGAGGGTGTCGGGGCGGCGTCCGACCGCACGCGCGGGCAGCACGACCGTGGTCGCGTGCGTGCCGACCCGCGAGTCGAACCAGTCGGACATCCCGACGACGCGGTCACCCACCGCCAGGTCGTCGACGCCCGCGCCGAGCTCCTCGACGACGCCGGCGACGGCCCAGCCGGTCGTGTACGGCGGCGGGCCCACGAGGAAGGCGAGGGTCCCGTCCTGCACCCACACGTCGACGGGGTGCACGGGTGCGGCCTCGACGCGGAGGCGGACGTCACCGGGGCCCGGGCGGGCGGGGTCGCGCTCGACGATCTCGATGCTGCCGAACGCGGGGATGGTCAGGACGGACATAGGTGCTCCTCGGTCGCTCTGGTGGGTGGCGCACCCATCCTGAGCATTGCGGTCACTGTTGGGAAGTAGGTACCTTTTGGTGCCTAAGCAGTCCTTTCGGTGCCCGAGGAGCTCCCGATGACGACCGTCACGACCGCCGACACGTGCTCGCCCTACGACCCGTTCGACGCCGACTGCCCCACCCGGCACCTGCTCGACGAGCTGTCCGACAAGTGGGTCTGCCTCGTCCTGATCGCCCTCGGCACCGGGCGGATGCGGCACGGCGAGCTGCGTCGGCGGATCCTCGGCGTCAGCCAGAAGATGCTCACCCAGACCCTGCGCAACCTCGAGCGCGACGGGCTCGTCGACCGCACCATCACCGCGTCCGTCCCCGTGCGCGTCGACTACGAGCTCACCCCGCTCGGCCGCTCCCTCATGCCCGTCGTCGAGGCCGTCGCGGCGTGGGCGCAGGCGCACATGCCCGAGGTCGAGGCGTCGCGCGAGCTGTACGACGCCCGCGTCTGACGCCCGCGTCTGACGCCCGACTCGCGACCCGGCGGCCGTGCGACCGCGCCGACCTGTCCGCTGTCGGCAGAAGCCCGTGCCCGCCGGACGGGCCGGCGCGGCGTTAGCGTGGCAGCCAGGCGCACCCCGACCGGAGGCCACCGATGACGCAGCAGCTCACCCCCGTCCGCCGCCATGCGGCGCAGCAGGTCGAGCCGCTCCTGCGGCGGCTCGTCGGCAGCATCCTGCGGCGCCGCCGCGAGGAGCAGGGCCGCACGCTGCGCGACGTCGCCGAGTCCGCACGCGTGTCCGTCGCGTACCTCTCCGAGGTCGAGCGCGGCCGCAAGGAGGTGTCGTCCGAGGTGCTCGTCGCCGTGTGCCGCGCGCTCGGCCTGCGGCTCGTGGACCTCGTCGGCGCCGCGCACGCCGAGCTCGCGCAGGCCGACGGCCGCGTCGTCGTCGACCTCACCGCCCGGACGCGCGACGACCTGGCGGTCCTGGCGTCGACCCCGGACCGCGAGCGCGCCGACCTGTCCGCCGACCTGTCCATGGCCGAGCCGGCCGGCCAGGTCCTCCTGCTCGCGGCCTGACCGGCCCGGCACCGCCGTCCTCCCGGGCCGTCTACCCGCTCGGGCTGTCCGTCCGTGCCTCCCGCCTGCACCTGTCGCCTGCACCGACTCGTCACGCCGCCGCGGTCAGCCCCTTGAGCGTCGTCACCACCCGGTCGGCGAGCCCGTAGTCGACGGCCTGCTGCGCCGTGAGGATGAGGTCCCGCTCGGTGTCCCGCCGCAGCTTCTCGACCGTCTGGCCGCTGTGCCGGGCGAGCACGTCGTCCACCTGCGCCCGCAGCCGCAGGATCTCGCCCGCCTGGATCTCCAGGTCGGCGGCCGTCCCCTCGGCACCCCCGGACGGCTGGTGCAGCAGCACCCGCGCGTGCTCGAGCACGTGCCGGTTCCCGGGTGTCCCGGCGGCGAGCAGCACCGCCGCGGCCGACGCGGCCTGCCCGAGGCAGAACGTCGCCACGTCGGGCTTCACGTACTGCATGGTGTCGTAGATCGCGAGCAACGCCGTGATCGAGCCGCCGGGCGAGTTGATGTAGACGTGGATCGGCAGGTCGGCGCTCTCCGACTGCAGGTGCAGCAGCTGCGCGATGACGACGTTCGCGACGCCGTCGTCGATCTCCGTGCCGAGGAACACGATCCGGTCGGACAGCAGCCGCGAGAACACGTCGGACGCGCGCTCCCCCGTCGGCCGTTGCTCCACGACGTACGGGATCGTGTACTGGCCGGCCATCAGAGGCCTGCCTTCCGGGCCACGTCGGGCCGCACGTCGTCGAGGTGCTCGACGACCCGGTCGACGAAGCCGTAGTCGCGCGCCTCCTCGGCGGTGAACCAGCGGTCCCGGTCGGAGTCCTTCTCGATCGTCTCGACGCTCTGCCCGGTGTGCTCGGCGATGAGCCCCTGCATGGTCCGCTTCACGTGCGCCATGTTCTGCGCCTGGATCGCGATGTCGATCGCCGTCCCGCCGATGCCGCCCGACGGCTGGTGCATGAGCACCCGCGCGTGCCGCAGCGCGAACCGCTTCCCGGGCGTCCCGCCGCTGAGCAGGAACTGCGCGGCGCTGGCGGCGAGCCCCATCGCGAGGGTCGAGACGTCGTTCGGGATGAGCCGCATGGTGTCGTACATCGCGAGCGCCGCACTCACGGACCCGCCCGGCGAGTTGATGTAGAGGGCGATGTCGCGGCGGGGGTCCTCGGCGGACAGCAGCAGGAGCTGCGCGCACACCCGGCTCGCGAGCTCGTCGTCCACCTCCTGCCCGAGCACGACGATGCGCTGGTGCAGCAGCCGGGTCGACAGGTCGTCGTCGAACGGTCGCGTGGTGGGTGGTGCCGCGGTGCGTGCGGTGATCATGGTGGGCCTCCGTCGGGGTCGTCGTGCTGACCCTCTCGACGCTGCCACCGCGCATCTCGCCCCGGACCCCCGGTCTGCCGTGCGCAGATCCGCCGACGGCAGACGGCCGCGGACACGTCGTCCACCCGATCGTGTGAAGCATCGCCGACTCGAACCACCCCGTCACCCGATCGGTTGGACTCGACGGTTCTCCGGCGGCAGCGGCCCTCCATCTGCGAGAACGCCCACGCAGGGCCCGCGTACCGTGGTACAAATCCCCCCGTGCATCGCCAAGGACATTTCGGACGGAACATCGCAGGCCCCCTCCTCCGACTGTCAGCGGCGGTGACGATCTCGGCCCTGCTGCTCGCCGGCTGCGACGGTGGCGACCCCGGGCCGGCGGCCGGCGACGACACCCACTCGGCCCCCGCGTCCGCCGCGGCCACCGCCGACGGGGCGCCCCGTCCCCGGACGGCGTTCCCGATCGGGACGGAGACGCCGTTCACGCCGTACGGTCCCGCCGTCAACGCGGTCGTCAACGGGCCGGCCCCGGACGAGGCCACCGCCCGCGCGCGGTACGAGGCGATCCAGCACGACACCGCGGCCTGCATGAAGGACGCCGGGTTCGAGTACCGCCCCGACGCCTTCGAGAAGTCGGAGACGCTCGTCCTGCCCTGGACACGGGACAGCCTGCCGCTGCCGGTGCTGCCCGAGAGCCGGGGCGACGCCGAGCGCTGGGGCTACGGCACGGACGACGTCGACGGGGCCGAGGCGGACCGCGCGAAGGCCGAGTCGGTCGACGAGAACTCGGCGTACGTCGCGACGCTCTCCGAGAAGGCCCAGTCCGCGTACCAGCTCGTGCTCACCGGAAGCCACGGCCCCGACGACCCGGCGCCGGAGCCCGACGGCGGGTGCGCGGGCCGGGCCGAGTCGGCCCACCCGGGCCCCGTCGTGGACGAGTCGCTCAGCGCGCAGTTCGTGCCCCTGATCCGGGCGATGGGCGACGTGGTCCAGCGCGACCTCACGTCCGACCCCGCCACGCATGCGCTGGACGAGGAGTGGACCGCCTGCATGCTCGAGGCCGGCGTCGACGTCGAGCCGCCCGCGGAGTTCGCCCAGCGGTCGTCCCTCGCCCCGATGGACGCGTACACGCTTGCCGTCCTGACGCCTCCCGACGGCGCGGCGCAGTGGCCGAAGCCCGACGAGACCGCCGACCAGATCCCGGTGGAGCGCCGCTACCTCGTGGGTTCCGACGCCGAGCACCGGATCGCGGTCGCCGACTTCGACTGCCGCGCCTCGACGCGGTACGTCGAACGTGTCACGCAGGTCCTCGTCCGCCTGGAGACGGACTTCGTCGCCGGCCACCAAGGCCAGCTCACGTCGCTGCTCGCCGCCGCCGGCACGCACTGATCCCGCCTCCACGAATGACTCGCCTGACGCCGCCGTCCTGACTGGCGACGTCGCGTGACCGCTGTCCGGCGCCTCGGGCGCCGCGGCCCCGTGGTTCGCGCCCGGCGACGGGCACGAGCAAGACCGGACCCGGTTCGTGCCGGGCTCGGAGCAAGACGTTCCCCGGAGAAGATGGAGAAGCACATGAAGAACCGTCTCGTGACGGTCGTCGCGGCGGCAGCCCTCGCCGTCGGCGGCCTGCTCGCGACCGCCACCGCCAGCTCGGCGGCGACCGCGAACACGCCCTGCACCACGTCGAAGACGTTCCGGGCCGGCACCCAGTTCGCCTGGACCGCCCCGACCACGAGCTCCGGCTCGACCGACTGCTACCTCGTGCAGGGCAACCAGGGCAACGGCGTCAAGGCGCTGCAGCGCGGCCTGAAGTACTGCGAGTACATCTCGGTCGGCTCGTCCGGGATCGACGGCTCGTTCGGCCCGGCGACGAAGAGCGCCCTGAAGACGTTCCAGTCGGGCGCCGGCATCACCGTCGACGGCGAGTACGGGAACCAGACCCGCGACCGGATCTACTTCCTGGACGGCGCGTACAACCCGGGCGCCGGCGACTACTACTTCTGCAACTGATGACGGCGCAGAGGAAGTTCCGTCTCCTCACGGTGGCCGCCACCGCGGCGCTCGCCGTCGCCGGGGTGCTCACCACGGCCACCGCCGGCTCGGCGGCGACCGCGAACACCCCGTGCACCGCCGCGAAGACCTACAACGCCGGCACGCAGTGGCAGTACATCCTGCCCGTGTCGAGCGCGGGTTCGTCGAACTGCTACCTGGTCCAGGGCAACACGGGCAACGGCGTGAAGGCGATGCAGCGCGCCGTCATGTACTGCGAGCTCATCTGGATCGGCGACTCGCAGGTCGACGGCTCCTTCGGACCCGACACCAAGAACGGTCTGAAGAACTTCCAGCGGGGCAAGGAGATCACGGTCGACGGGCAGTACGGCAACCAGACCCGGGACACGCTGTACTTCTACCCCGGGACGAGCTTCCCGGGGATCGGCAACTACTACACCTGCGTCAACACGGCAGGCAAGCAGCAGCGCACCTGGATCTGACGCACGACGGGACGCCTCTGCACCGACGTGCGGGGGCGTCCCTGTCCGGTGGTGCCCACCGTCAGGTTCCTCCGCGCAACGCCGCGACGGGCTCGATCGACGCGGCCTTGAGCGCGGGGTAGATCCCCGAGACGAGACCCACCACACCTCCGGCGAGAGCGGCACCCGCGACGAGCCGGACGTCCAGGATCGGCGTCCACGACCGCACCGCGCACGTGCCCACGACCACCGCGACACCGAGCGCGGCCCCGAGCATCCCGCCGAGCAGGCCGACCACCGACGACTCGGCGACGAACTGCAGCCCGATGTGCCGGCGACGGGCACCGAGCGCGCGACGCAACCCGATCTCGCCGGTGCGTTCCATCACCGACAGCAGCGTGACGTTCGCGATGCCCAGCCCGCCGACCAGCAGTGCGACACCGCCGAGCGCGAGGAAGATCGCGTTCACGTCCGCCTTGACGTTGTGCTGCACGACCGACGGGGGCGGAGGGACCTGGACGTCGAACGAGTTGGGCGCGCGCGGGTCCAGCGCGACGCGCGCCTGGGCACCCACCAGCGGACCCGCGCCGACGGTGATCCGGATCTGCACCTCGTCGAGCGCCGCCAGGCCCAGGTCGGCCCGCGCGGTCGACACGGGCAGCAGCACGGCGTCGCGCACGTCGGCCCGCCGCTGGAGCCGGTCGACGATGCCGATGACGGTGTACGGGCGGTCCCCGATGAACACCGCTGGCTGGGTGTCGACACTGCTGAGCCCGAGCTGCGCGGCCGCCCTGGCGCCGAGGACGACGACGCGGTCGGCACGCGCCTCGCTCCCCTCGTCGAACCACCGCCCCGTCACGACGTCACCGTCCACGGCCGACAGGAAGCCCGGCGAGACCGCGACGACCGGGAGGTCCGGCGGGGGCGGCGCGGACGGGTCCGACACGGACACCGAGCGGACGCGGGCACCACGCAGGTCGACGTCCGCGTCGCTGCCGGCAGCCACGACGCCCGAGAGCGGGCGGACCCGCTCCGCCGCGTCCCACGGGAGTGCCCCCTGGGTGCCGCCAGCCGCACCGTCAGCCCCCTGCTCCCGCTGCGGCGTGACGACGACCTGGGTCGCGGCGACCGCGTCGAACTGCCGGTCGATCTGGCCGGCTGCGGTCTGCGCCAGACCCATCGTCACGACCACGGACGCGGTGCCGAGCACCGTGCCGATGATGGTGAGGACGAGCCGCCCCGGGCGCGAGCCCACGCCGTGGACGGCCTCGAGGAGCAGGTCACGAGCGCCGAAGCGGTCCCGACGCTGGATCGGGCGCACCGTCACGCGGGCTCCCGGAGCCGGCCGTCGACGATCGCCACCTGCCGCCGACCGCGGGCCGCGACACCGGCGTCGTGCGTGATCACCATGAGCGTCAGGCCGCTCGCGTGCAGCTCGTCGAACAGGTCGAGCACCGTCGCGGTGTTCCCCCGGTCGAGGTTGCCCGTCGGCTCGTCGGCGAGCAGCAGCCGCGGCCCCGCGACGACCGCGCGGGCCACGGCCACCCGTTGGCGCTCGCCGCCCGACAGGCGCGTGGGGAGGAAGTCCACCCGGTGCATGAGGTGCACCCGCTCCAGGGCGTCCATCGCCCGCGCGACACGCTCCCGGCGCGGCACACCGGAGTAGAGGGTGGCGAGCAGGACGTTCTCGAGCACGGTGCGGTGCGGCAGCAGGTGGAACGCCTGGAACACGAACCCGATGCTCCCGGCCCGTAGCTCGGCACGGGCCGACTCGCTGAGCGTGCTCGTCGGGTGGCCGTCGACGACGTACTCGCCCCGCGTCGGTCGGTCGAGCAGGCCGAGGATGTGCAGGAGCGTCGACTTGCCGGAGCCGGAGTCGCCGACGACGGTGACATAGTCGCCCGCGTCCACGTCCAGGTCGACGTCGTCGAGCACCCTGACGCCGACCTCGCCGTAGTCACGGAACACACCCCGCAGCGAGAGCAGCGGCTCAGCCCGGTCGGCCTCGGGCTCGACGCCCGGCCCGACGCCCGACTCGACGTCCGGCGCCACGTGGGGCACCGGGAACGGCTGGCTCATCCTGCACCGCTCGCAGCCGTGCCCACGACGACCCGGTCGCCCACGTGCAGCGCCGGGTCCGACGACCGGACCTCGACGTAGCCGTCGGCCGCCAGACCGGTCTCGACGTCGACGACGGCACTCGTGCCGTCTGGCCGCCGGAGCTCGACGCGGCTCTCACCGCCCGCACCCGACGTGAGCGCAGCGAGCGGCACCGCGAGCACGGCGCCGCCGCTGGAGCTGACCGGGATCGTGACGCGCACGTTCGCACCACGCAGCCGGGCGACCAGGTCCGCGGTGAGCTCGGTCGACGGCTCGACACGCACGACGTACCCGGCGGCGGGGTCCGTCGACCCGCGGTCGCCTCCCGTGGTGCCCGTCCCGCCCCTCGAGGTGTCCGGTGGCGGGGCGGACGTCGGGGCGTCCGACGTCTCGGCCGTCGGAGCTGGCGTCGACGCCGTCGCCGCGCTCGGCGCGGTGTCACCGGCGGGGCGGACGCTCGTCACCCGCACCGCGATCTCGGTCCCGTCGAGCAGCACGGTGCCGTTCATTCCCACCTCGACGAGCTTGCCGTCCGCGGCGTCCACGGAGGCGTCCACAGCGATCGACGCACCCGACGCCGTCAGGACCTTCCCGTCGACCCGGCCGCCGAGCCGCACCGCCACCTCGTCGACCCGCCGCGGCAGTGCGGGGAGGAACACGACCTCGCTCGCCGGGAGCGGGGTCAGCACGGCCTGCTTGGCCGCTGCGAGGGCCGTCCGCGCGTCGGCCTGGGCGGCCCTCGCGTCCGAGAGCGCGGCAGACTGCTCCGACGTGTCGGGTGACGTGCGGGCCTCGTTGCGTCGTGCCGTGGCCGCGTCGAGCGCGCCCTGGGCCGCGAGCACCGACGACGCGCTGCAGTCGCTCGTCGATGCGGCGCACGCCCCCTGGGCGTCGGCGAGATCCTGTTGGGCGACCGCGACGGCGGTGTCGAGCTCGATGAGCTCCGACGACGGCGGCCCGGCGGTCGCCTGGGTCAGCGCGCGCTGGGCGGCCGCGACGGCCTGCTCCGTCGACCGTGCCGTGGAGGTGGCCGCCGTGAGCGCGTCGGTCGCGTCCTTGCCGGCCGTCGGCGCGGGGTACCCGGCACGGCGGTACAGCTCCTCGACGGCCGCGGACGTCTTCGCGTCGAACGCGCTCGACGTCGCGTCGCCCACCCCGATCCCCAGCGCCACGAGCGCGGCCTTGAGCTGCAGGACGTCCGGTCCGCTGACCCCGGCACGCAGGGTCCGGTAGGTCGGGATGTCGCCCTGCAGCACGATCACGGGCCGGCCGACGACCTCGAGCGCGACCGAACCGGGCGTCAGCTCCGTCCCGACCGTCGGTACTCGGCCCGTGACCACGACCGGTCCCGTCAGCTCCCCCGCCTCGAGGCTGACATCCACGGGGTCGTCGTAGTCGGCGTCGCCACGCGCGACCACCCGGTTCGAGATCTCTCGCTGCTCGACGGGGACCGTGATCGGGCCTGCGGTCGGGGGTGCCGCGGCGGCGGCGGCGCGGGACGGCGACACGATCCTCGTGCTCAGCAGCAGCCCGGCGGCCAGCCCCACGAGCGCGACGACCGCGACGAGGACCACCGTCCGCGGACCGGACGAACGTGCCGACAAGACGTCCCGCAACGATCCAGGCAGGGAGGGGCGACCGCGCTTCGACACGAGGGCGAGGGTAGTGGTGAACTCCGCGACCCGAAGACAAACCACCACGAACGGGCACTTCTGCGCCAAGCCTTCACACGGGCGGCGGAGCGCGCTGCCCGTGCGCGCCGCAGCCGCGACGACGAAGGCCCCGCACCGGCGGACCGGTGCAGGGCCTTCGTCGTGCTGGTGCCTGGTGTCAGGCGGCGACGACCTTCACGGTCACCGTCGCGGCGACGTCCGCGTGCAGGCGGACGGACACCTGGTACTCGCCCAGGGCCTTGATCGGCTGAGCGATCTCGATCTTGCGCTTGTCGATCTGCGGGGCGCCCGAGGCCTTGACCGCCTCGGCGATCTCGGCGGTCGTGACCGCACCGAACAGGCGACCGGCGTCGCCGGCCTTGGCCTTGACGACGACCGGCTTCGACTGCAGCGAGTCGCGGATCGCCTTCGCGTCGTCGAGCGTCGCGATCTCACGGGCCTTACGGGCCTTGCGGATCGCGGTGACGTCCTTCTCGGCACCCTTGGTCCACGGCGTGGCCAGGTTGCGCGGGATGAGGTAGTTGCGGGCGTACCCGTCCTTCACCTCGACGACGTCACCCGGGGCACCGAGGCCGGTGACCTCGTGGGTCAGGATGATCTTGCTCATGAGGTTCTCCTTCCTCAGCGAGCCGACGACGAGTACGGCAGCAGAGCCATCTCGCGGGCGTTCTTGACGGCACGCGCGATCGCGCGCTGCTCCTGGACGGACACACCGGTCACCCGGCGGGCGCGGATCTTCCCGCGGTCGCTGATGAACTTGCGCAGCAGCGCGGTGTCCTTGTAGTCGACAGCGTCGATCTTGGCTGCCTTGAGCGGGTTCTGCTTCTTCTTCGGCTTACGGACCACGGCCTTGGCCATCGTGGTGCTCCTTGTCTGCTGGAGCCCCGGGCGTTGCCATGCCCGGGGATGGATGTCTGGGGTTGTCGATCAGACGATCAGAACGGGGGCTCGTCGGAGTAGCCGCCGGCACCCCCCGCGGGCGTGGCCCACGGGTCGTCCTGCTGGCCGCCACCGCCGCCACCGCCGCTGAAGCCACCGCCACCGCCGCCACCGAAACCGCCGCCGCCCGAACGCTGGGTCCGGGTGACCTTGGCCGTGGCGTACCGCAGCGACGGGCCGACCTCGTCGACCTGCAGCTCGTACACCGTGCGCTTCTCGCCCTCGCGGGTCTCGTAGGAGCGCTGCACGAGCCGCCCGGTCACGATGACGCGGGTGCCCTTGGTGAGGGACTCGGCGACGGACTCAGCCGCCTCCCGCCAGATCGAGCAGCGCAGGAACAGCGTGTCGCCGTCCTTCCACTCGTTGCTCTGGCGGTCGAACGTGCGCGGGGTCGACGCCACGGTGAAGTTCGCGACCGCCGCACCCGACGGGGTGAAGCGGAGCTCGGGGTCCCCCGTGAGGTTCCCGATCACCGTGATGGTGGTCTCACCAGCCATGCCAGCTCCTCGTTCGTTCTGAGTTCGTCAGGTGCGTGCGGATGCTCGTCTGATCAAGTTCGTGCGCACGCTACGCGGACGCACTGACACGTCACGCGTCGGCGCGCAGCACCTTCGTCCGCAGGACGACCTCGTTGAGGCCGAGCTGGCGGTCGAGCTCCTTGGCGGTCGCGGGCGTCGCGGTGAAGTCGACGACGGCGTAGATGCCCTCGGACTTCTTCTTGATGTCGTACGACAGGCGACGGCGGCCCCAGATGTCCACCTTGTCGACCGTGCCACCGTCGGTCTTGACGACCGACAGGTACTTGTCGAGCGACGGGGCGACGGTGCGCTCCTCGATCTCGGGGTCGAGGATGATCATGATCTCGTACTGACGCAGGCTCATACCCACCTCCTCTGGTCTCAGCGGTCACGGTCGTTCCGTGACAGGAGGGTGTGTGCGTCGCTGTGCTCCGGACCGCCGTCTGGACGACGGTCCACGTGCAGACACAGCAGCGCCCCAGCCTACCGACCAGTCGCGCGGGAACGAAATCGCCGACCGCCGCGACGGACGGCTCACGCGCGGCGCCGGTCGCGCTCGTCGACCTCAGTGCGACGACGGGCCTGACGCCGGCCGACGGGCCTCGAGGTCCCTGGACGTGATGAGCGGCTCCCCGGCGCGGCGGACGACCTCGCCCGTCGCGGGGTCGACCTGGTCGTACCCGCGATGCCAGCCGAACGCCGTCGTGCAGCCGGCCCGCATCTCGCGGGCGTCCCTGGACGACGCCCGCCGCGAGACACCCGACGCCGAGCGCACCGGTCACGACCAGGGCCGCGAGCATCGCGTGCACGAGGGTCGACGCGACCCCCGTGCCGCTCCACGACCACGGGCCGGTGACGTCAGGGTTTCGGGGTCGGGGTCGGGGTCGGTTCGGGGTTCGGCGGAGGCTGGGTCGGCTGCGCCTTCGGCCCGGTGGACACGACGATCGTCACCGCCGTACCGGTGGGCACCTGGGCGCCAGCCTTCGGGTCGACGCGGATCACCCGACCGCTGCTCACAGAGTCCGACGACTCCGACAACACGTTCGGCGTCAGACCGAGCGCCGCGAGGCTCGCGGTCGCGTCCGCCTCGAACTTGCCCTCGAGATTCGGCACGGCGACGACCTGCGGCGCCTGCTCGGTCGCCTGCTGCGTGGGTGCCTCGGTGGGCGTCGTCGACGGGGTCGCCGTCGAGGTCGCGCCCTTGTTCACGTTGGCGCGCGGCGGGAAGTCCACGACCGTCGAGTACTGCGGCAGGGTGAACGCCTGCGACATGTACGCCTGCCACAGGAACGCCGGCCACGTGCCACCGGTCACCTCGGTGATGGTCCGCCCGCTCCGGGTCTTCCCGAACTTCGTGATCGTGTCCTGGGCCTTCCCGTCCTCGCCGACCTGCATCATCGAGACCGCGGTCGAGATGTCAGGCGTGAACCCGACGAACCACGCCGACTTGTTCGACCACGACGTGCCGGTCTTGCCGGCGATCGGGCGGTCGAGCGGCTTGACCCAGTCCTTGCCGGATCCCGACTGCACGACC
Organism: Actinomycetes bacterium; assembly: GCA_023390875.1. Lineage (GTDB taxonomy): Bacteria > Actinomycetota > Actinomycetes > Actinomycetales > Cellulomonadaceae > Cellulomonas. Next base: position 3,991 of record JAEWCA010000555.1, on the reverse strand, counting down.
TGCTGCATCGCGTAGGTGGCGTCGGCGATGACGTCCGGGGAGAACACCTGCTCGCCGCTCACGTCGGCCTGGTAGGCCGTGCTGCCGTCCGAGTTCGTCACGGACGCCACGATGTGCGCCGGTACGCGTGTCCCCTTGTTGGCGATGGTGGCGTAGGCGCTGGCCATGTCGAGCGGGTGCACCACGTCGGTACCCAGCACGTTGGCCGCGTTGTCCTTGATCGGCGTCGTGATGCCGGCGTCTCTCGCGGTCTTCGCGGTGACGGCGGGACCGATCTGCAGGTTGAGCTGGGCGTACACCGTGTTGACCGAGTCGGCTGTGGCCTTCACGAGGTCGATGATGCCCGGCTGCTCGTTGTCGAAGTTGCTCACCTTGCCGTTGTCGCTGTCCCAGTTCTCGAGCGTCTGAGGCGAGCGGCCGTCGAACTTGGCCGAGAGCGGCACACCGTTGGAGAGTGCCCCGATCAGGGCGAACGGCTTGAACGTCGAGCCGGCCTGGATCTTGTCCCACGAGGCACGGTTGATCTGGTCGATCGCGTACTGGTCGGGCAGCGGCACGCTCGGGTCCGGCGTCCCGGCCTGGTTGTCGCCGCCGTAGAGCGCGACGATCCCGCCGGTGTGCGGGTCGACCGAGCTGATCGAGAACCGGGTGCGCGGGCTGGGCGCCGTGCCACGCTGGCCCTCGAGCGTGCCGGCCCGGAACGCCGCAGCCGTCGCGACCGCCTGGTCCTGGAGCGGCTTCTGGATCGTCGTCACGACCTGGTAACCGCCACGGTCGATCCGCTCGTCCGAGAGGCTGAGCGGTGCCTCCTTGAGCTCCGCACGCACCATCTGCAGCAGCAGGCCCTGCGGGCCGACCATCGTGTTGGGCCGGACGTACGGGACCCACGTCGTGGGGAACTGCGCGGCCGCCCGGTCCGTCGGCGAGATCGCGCCGATCTCCTCCATCGAGTCCATGACGCGGGTCCAGCGCGCCGTGGCCTTGTCGAGGCTCTGCTCGGGGTCCCAGTTGTTCGGGGACGGGATGATGCCGGCGAGCATCGCGGCCTCGGACACGGTCAGGTCCTTGGCGTCCTTGTTGAAGTACGCCTTGGCGGCGGCCTGGATGCCGTACGCGTCACGGCCCCAGTAGATGGTGTTGAGGTAGCCGTCGAGGATCTCGCTCTTGTCCAGCTTCTGCGTGACCTTGACCGCGAGGATCGCTTCCTTGGCCTTGCCGACGTAGTCGGTGGTCGTCTTGTCGACGTAGTAGCGCTCGACGAACTGCTGCGTGAGCGTGGAGCCGCCCTGGTCGCGGGCGCCCGGCTCCTTGCGCAGGTTGTACCAGAACGCCCGCGCCATGCCCTTGAGGTCGACGCCCTTGTTCTGGAAGAACGTCTTGTCCTCCGAGGCCACGACGGCGTCGCCGACGTACTTCGGCAGCGACGCGTAGGGCACGATCTCGCGGTTCATCACCGAGAAGGTGCCCATGGCCTCGCCCGGGGTGCCGTCGGCGTTCGGGGCGTAGTACACGGTCGTGGTCTGGGCCTTGACGTCGGCGTCGGCACCGGTCGGCACCTTCACGGACGCGTACGCGGCCACGGCGGCGCCCGCGCCGAGGAAGAACATGCCGATCAGGGTCCCGACGGTCACGCGCCACGACGGCAGCCAGCGGTGCAGGCCGTGGTAGCCGGACCGGGGGTAGTCGAAGAACTTCCGCTTGCGCCCCGCGGCGGTGGCGGCGGTCGCCGACGACGGTCGGGTGCGCGTGCTGCGCCGGGACCGTGCGGGCGCTGCGCGCCTCGGGTTCGTGCCTGCCAACGCGATGCCTTCCTGACGACGACCTGACCGCGACGGGCGCCCGTACCTGGGCATGCGTCCGCCGCCTGCCCAGTATGGGGGTGTCGCCTGTTCGTGCATCGGCGTCCGAACGGGCGACGTGGACAGCCTTCACACGATCGGCACGACGCGTGCCGCGGGCGTCCGCGTTCGACGGGCCCGAAGTGGCGGCCGTCACGTGCGCGCCCCGGTGACCAGGGGGTGTCCGTAGATCGTCGCCTGGGCGACTTGTGGTGACACATCGCGTCGACGTACTCTCCGGATGTATCGAGTTGATACATCGACGCGACGAGATCCCGAGGAGGTGCCCCGTGCGCGGTCGTTCCGACGTGCTCGAGCCGGCGATCCTCGGACTCCTGCACGAGTCCCCGATGCACGGCTACGAGCTCCGCAAGCGCCTGAACCTCGTGCTCGGCTCGTTCCGCGCACTGTCCTACGGCTCGCTCTACCCGTGCCTGAAGTCGCTCGTCGACCGCGGCTGGATCGTGGGCTCCGAGTCGACGCCGCTGGCGGGCCATGCCGTGGCCAGCAAGCGTGCACGCATCGTCTACCAGCTGACCGCCGACGGCAAGGAGCACCTCCAGCAGGTGCTGTCCTCGTCGGGCCCGTCCGCCTGGGAGGACGAGAACTTCGACGTCCGGTTCGCGTTCTTCGCGCAGACCGACGCCGAGACCCGTCTCCGGATCCTCGAGGGTCGGCGCACGCGCCTGACCGAACGGCTCGAGACCATCCGCCAGTCCTTCGCCCGCACCCGCGAGCGCATGGACGAGTACACCCTCGAGCTCCAGCGCCACGGCCTCGAGCAGGTCGAGCGCGAGGTCCGTTGGCTCGACGGGCTGATCGACAACGAGCGCGGCGTCCGCCGCGCGCGTCCCGCTGGCACCGGCCATCCGGCCGTTGCCGACTCCCCCGCTGCCGCGACCGACCCTGTCGACGCGGCGCGCACCACCGAGAAGGAGCGAGGATGACCTCCATCCGCGTCGCCATCGTCGGCGTCGGCAACTGCGCCGCGTCGCTGGTCCAGGGCGTGCACTACTACGCCGACGCCGACCCGAACGGGACCGTCCCCGGTCTCATGCACGTGCAGTTCGGTGACTACCACGTGCGTGACATCGAGTTCGTGGCCGCGTTCGACGTCGACGCCAAGAAGGTCGGCTTCGACCTCTCGGAGGCCATCGTCGCCTCGGAGAACAACACCATCAAGATCACCGACGTCCCGCCGCTCGGCGTGACGGTCCAGCGTGGTCACACGCTCGACGGCCTCGGCAAGTACTACTCGCAGACCATCGAGGAGTCGGACGCCGAGCCGGTCGACATCGTCGCCGCCCTGCGCGAGGCCCGTGTCGACGTCCTCATCTGCTACCTGCCCGTCGGCTCCGAGGCCGCCGCGAAGTTCTACGCGCAGGCCGCGATCGACGCGAACGTCGCGTTCGTCAACGCGCTCCCCGTGTTCATCGCGTCCGACCCGGAGTGGGCCGCGAAGTTCGAGGCCGCCGGTGTCCCGATCGTCGGCGACGACATCAAGTCGCAGGTCGGCGCCACGATCACGCACCGCGTGCTCGCGAAGCTGTTCGAGGACCGCGGCGTCGTGCTGGACCGCACGTACCAGCTCAACGTCGGCGGCAACATGGACTTCAAGAACATGCTCGAGCGCGAGCGCCTGGAGTCCAAGAAGGTCTCCAAGACGCAGGCCGTCACCTCCAACCTCACCGGCCCGCTCGGTGGCAAGAAGGAGGACCGCAACGTCCACATCGGCCCGTCCGACTACGTGGCGTGGCTCGACGACCGCAAGTGGGCGTACGTCCGCCTCGAGGGCCGCGCGTTCGGCGAGGTGCCCCTGAACCTCGAGTACAAGCTCGAGGTGTGGGACTCCCCGAACTCGGCCGGCATCATCATCGACGCCCTGCGCGCCGCGAAGATCGCCAAGGACCGCGGCGTAGGTGGCCCGATCCTGTCGGCCTCGACGTACTTCATGAAGTCCCCGCCGGTCCAGATGGAGGACACGAAGGGCCGGGCCCAGCTCGAGTCCTTCATCCGCGGCGAGGTCGAGCGCTGATCTGGAGTTCAGCGAAGGGTGAGGGCGCGCAGCGCACTCGCCCGCAGCGGAACGCAAGATCGGCGCGACCACGAGCTGGAGCGCTGATCTGGAGTTCAGCGAAGGGTGAGGGCGCGCA
>JAEWCA010000445.1 GCA_023390875.1 Actinomycetes bacterium | reverse complement strand
GTGCGCACCCTCGACCGCGCCGCATGACGCCGTGCGGCGCGTCGCACCGGCTGCCGGGCCGGTTACGGTGACGCGCGTGGACCCCGAGCCCGACGACGACCGAGAGCCGGCACCGCACGAGCCGGCGCACCAGGCGCGCGACCTCGACGCGGTGGGTGTCGGCCCATGGCCCGGTGCATGGCCGGACGACCCCCGCTACGACCCCGAGCTCCTCGCGCACGGCGACCGGCGCAACGTCGTCGACCGGTACCGCTACTGGACCGTCGAGGCGATCGTCGCCGACCTCGACACCCGCCGGCACCCGTTCCACGTCGCGGTCGAGAACTGGGCGCACGACCTCAACATCGGGTCGGTGGTCCGCACCGCGAACGCGTTCGCCGCCGCCGAGGTGCACATCGTCGGTCGTCGTCGGTGGAACCGTCGAGGCGCGATGGTGACGGACCGCTACCAGCACGTCCGCCACCACCCGACGGTCGACGACCTGCTCGCCTGGGCCGCCGCAGGCGGGCCTGAGGGGACCGCGATCCCCGTGCTCGGTGTGGACAACCTGCCGGGCTCCGTCCCGCTCGAGGGCTACCCGCTGCCCCGGTCGTGCGTGCTGCTGTTCGGGCAGGAGTCGGTCGGGCTGTCCGACGCCGCCCGGGAGGCGGCCGTCGACGTCCTGCACATCGCGCAGTACGGCTCGACCCGGTCGATCAACGCCGGCGCGGCCGCGGCCATCGCGATGCACGCGTGGATCGCCCAGCACGCGACCCGCACGGACTGACCCCGACCGCAGCACGGGGCCACGACCGGCGGCCGTGGCGGCGCGTCTCTTCGGGTGAATCCCGACCCCGTCGGGCCAAATGCCGCACAACGGGCGCTGGCCTCTGCCACTGTCCCGTGCTGACGGGCGGCCCCTGCCGCCCGGACACCGGCCGCAGGAGGCGTCGTGCCCGCTCGTCCCGTTCGAACCGCCCGCACCCTCAGGCGCCTGTCCGCCACCGCGGCCGTCTCGGTCCTGACGCTGCTCGGCGCCGGCCTCCTCGGCAGCCCGGCGCAGGCGGCCGCCGCGACGTGCAACGGGCTGACGGTCACGGTCAACGGCACCAACGGGAACGACACCCTGACGGGCACGGCCGGCAACGACGTGATCGCGGGCGGCAACGGCAACGACACCATCGACGGCGGCGCCGGCAACGACGTCATCTGCGGCGGGAACGGTCAGGACGTCATCCGCGGCGGCGCGGGCAACGACACGATCGTCGGCGACAACGACAACGACAAGCTGTACGGCGAGGCCGGCGACGACACGATCAGCGCCGGCAACGGTGACGACCTGCTCGACGGTGGAGCAGGCAACGACGCGCTCAAGGCCAACAACGGCGACGACACGCTTCTCGGCGGTCCGGGAACGGACTCCGCGGCGGGCGAGAACGGCGTCGACCGGTGCGTGGACTCCGAGAGCACGACGGGCTGCGAGACGATCGAGACGTCAGAACCGGTCTCGAACGACCCCCTGACCGAGCAGGGCCCGGCACCGCCCGGGGAGGTCCCGGTCGACGGCCCGGACGGCGTGCGGCTGGTCATCCAGTCGGCGGGCGGCATCACGCCGTGGGACGTGCAGATCGCCACCGACGACGTCACCGCGTCCTCGGTCGCTGACGCGCTGGCCAGCCCGGTGTACCAGTTCACGCTCCCGCCCGGCGCGTCGATGACGTCCGCGGCGCTCACGATCCCGTACGACCTGACCGTCCTGGACGGGTTCCCCGAGGCCGACCTGCGCCTGTACTACATGGACGACACCCTCGGCCTGTGGCTTCCGGCGGAGGGCGACCAGGTCGTCGACACCACGGCGCACACCGTCTCGACGACCGTCACGCACTTCTCCTCGTACGGCGTGTTCAAGCTCGACGAGCGTGGTTTCGAGCGGTACTGGCCGACGAAGCAGACGTACTGCCTGCAGAGCGGTGACGCGAGCCAGGTCGGGGTCGACGTCGCGTTCGTGATCGACGTGTCGGGGTCGATGGGCTGGAACGACCCGAGCAGCATGCGCGTCGCCGGCGCCAAGGCGTTCCTCGACCAGATGCGCCCGGTCGACGCGGCGTCAGTCGTCAGCTTCGAGAGCTACGCGTACACCCAGATCCCGCTGACCACGCTCGCCACCACGCAGAACAGGGCCGACGTCGTCGCAGCCCTGGACCGCTCCGGGTACGCGGGCGGCGGCACGAACATCGCCGCAGGCGTCTCGCAGGGCCTGTTCGAGCTCGAGGCGTCCCCGGGCGTCGGTCGCGCGAAGGTCCTGGTCCTGATGACCGACGGCGACAGCTCGTACGCCGACTACCTGACGCAGACGGCGCGCGACCAGGGCGTCGTCATCGACACGATCGGGCTGGGCGACGGTGTCCAGTCGACGCTCCTGCAGTCGATCGCCGACGGCACGGGTGGGCAGTTCCTCGCGCTCACGGACGCCTCCCAGCTCCCGGCGCTGTACGCGAGCCTGGGCAAGGGCCTCATCGACGACGGCACGGACACCGACCAGGACGGCCTGACCGACTGCGAGGAGACCTACGGCGTCCTGACGAGCTACGGGTTCTACGACACGTCGAACACCTCCGACCCGTTCGCCGGCAACCGTCGCGTCGTCAGCGACCCGAACAAGGTGGACACCGACGGCGACAGGCTGACCGACGGTGAGGAGCTGCGCGGGAAGCCGATGGGCAAGCCGCTCGACCTGCGCGACTACGCCGCGACCCGCACCACGTACAAGTTCCTCATCGACGCCGGCATCACGAAGTACTTCGTCGGCCGCTCGCTCCCGACCGTGGTCGACTCCGACGAGGACACCGTCTCCGACTACGACGAGACCGTCGGCACGATGGTCGGCGGAGTCCGGTACTACTCGCGGGCCGACCGCAAGGACACCGACTTCGACCTGGCGACCGACGACCTCGAGTACCAGCGCGGCACCGACCCGCGTCAGCCGGACCGGAACGAGCTGAACATCCCCGGGCTGGCGCCGTACACGTTGTTCCAGCCGCAGAAGTACACGAACGCCGGCCTGGCGCCCGTCATCCTCCAGCGGGCAGCGATCGCGAACAACACGGTCTCCTTCAGGAGCTACGCCCGGGACGTCGTCACGTACGACGGCAGCTGGAACTGCGTCAGCAACTGCTCGGCGCTCATCGACGCGGCCCCCGGCGTCGCGGCGTCGAACTGCAGCTGGTGGCCGTGGGCGTCGCCGTGCGACCTCGACTCGCAGGTCCGCACGCTCGTGAAGCGGGCCGTCGAGGCGCAGCGCATCTTCACCGCCTCCGGTGACTTCCTCGGCACGTTCACCGCCGAACAGGCGGCCGCGCAGTGCGCCGTCGAGAGCATGACCGCGACCTGCAAGGACACCGCGCGGTTCAAGGACGTCCCCAGCTCCGTGCCGCTCGACGACCCCGCGCAGAGCGACGGACCGCGCAACGACAACCTGGACGCGCAGATCGCGCAGGTGCTGCTCAACGTCCCGGGCGGCTACCGGCCGAAGGACCTGTGCTCCAAGAGCGGTGTCGCCGGTGTCTACGAGCTGGTCGACACCGCGACGCAGGTCGTCGTCTACGTCGGCGAGACGAACGACTTCGAACGTCGCAAGGCGGAGCACAAGGCGAACCCGAAGTTCAAGGACCTCGAGTTCCGCCAGGTCTACGAGGCCGACAACCGCAACGTCCGGCGTGGCCTGGAGCAGGACCTGTTCAACCAGCACTGGGGCGACGTCGACATCCGCACCGCGCAGGCCCAGGGGAGCCTCAACGGGCAACGGCCGATGTCGAAGATCAACCCGGCGAAGGTGCTGCGCGCCAAGCTCGTCAACCTCTGGAAGACGACGTGCTGACGACGAGCCGCCCAGCGGCAGAATCGAGCTCATGAACGAGGACGGGTACCGCGCGGGCGACTGGTTCGCGATCCCGCTGGCCGACGGCACGTACGCGCCCGGCCGGGTCGTCGTGCACCAGCCGCCGCACGGTGTCCTGGGGTACGTGTTCGCGCCGCTGGACCACCTCCCGACGCTCGACGAGGTCGCCGGTCTCGAGCCGGGCGACGCGCTGATGGCCCAGGACTTCTCCGGTCTGCACATCGGCGACCCGTGGCCGCTGCTGGGCGGCGCGGACGACTTCGACCGGACGGCGTGGAGGACCCCGGAGTTCGAGACGGACCTGCGCCACGCCTTCCCCGAAGGGCGCGAGGTCCGGGTCGACGTCGTCGACGACCAGCTGCGCAGGATTCACTCGTTCCATGCGCCGTTGAGCGAGCTCGGCAAGCGGCAGCACGGCGGCGTCATGGGCGCTGCGGCGGTCGAGCGGTGGGTGCTGCACCAGCTGCAGGCGGGCGCCTTCGTGCCGCTGCGGACCCAGCCCTGGTGGGACCACCCGACGCCCGTCCCCGCCGGCACGGCCCCGGCGGCGGCACCGTCCACCCTCGGCGACAGCGTCGTCGTGGTGGTGCCCGGACGCACCAGGACCGCCGGCGACCTCGCCGAGATGACGTTGATGCTCGAGCTCGACCCGCGGCTCGGGGAGGTCGACGGCACGATGCGATCCCCCGAGGAGTCGCAGGTCCTCGTGCACGGGCAGGACGGCCGGGAGCTGGCGAGCCGCGTCGAAGCCCTCCTCGCGCCGCTGACGATGCCCGCCGGCACCACGCTGCGGGTCCGGGCCGGGGACGTCCAGTGGGAGATCCCGCTCGGCGCGTGACCGCAGTCGCGCCGCCGCACGCCACGGACCGCCGTCCGTAGGCAGGACGTCCCGACCGTCATCTCACCCAGTAGTGGCAAACTCAGACCGACAGAGAGCCCCACCACACGCAGGAGATGCTGCAGATGGCCATCGCCACCCCTGAGGTCTACGCCGAGATGATCGACCGGGCGAAGGCAGGCAAGTTCGCCTACCCCGCCGTGAACATCACGTCCTCCCAGACCGTCACCGCCGCGCTGCAGGGCTTCGCGGAGGCCGAGTCGGACGGCATCCTGCAGGTCTCGGTCGGCGGCGCGGAGTACGCGTCCGGCTCGACGGTCAAGGACCGCGTCTCGGGCTCGCTCGCGCTGGCGGCCTACGCGGCCGAGGTCGCCAAGGGCTACGGCATCACCGTCGCGCTGCACACCGACCACTGCGTCAAGAAGAACCTCGACTCGTGGGTCCGCCCGCTGCTCGCCCTCGAGGCGGAGCAGGTCAAGCGCGGCGAGAACCCGACGTTCCAGTCGCACATGTTCGACGGCTCGGACATCCCGCTCGACGAGAACCTGGTCATCGCGGCGGAGCTCCTCGAGCTCTCCCAGGCGGCCCGCACGATCCTCGAGATCGAGGTCGGGGTCGTCGGCGGCGAGGAGGACGGCCACGAGGCCGAGATCAACGAGAAGCTCTACACGACGGCCGAGGACGGTCTCGCGACGGTCCGCGCGCTCGGTGCGGGCGAGAAGGGCCGCTACCTGACGGCCCTCACGTTCGGCAACGTGCACGGCGTGTACAAGCCGGGTGCCGTCAAGCTGCGCCCGTCGATCCTCGCGGACATCCAGAAGGCCGTCGGCGCGGAGATCGGCAAGGAGTCGCCGTTCGACCTGGTGTTCCACGGTGGTTCGGGCTCCACGGCCGAGGAGATCGCGGAGGCGGTCGACAACGGCGTCATCAAGATGAACATCGACACGGACACGCAGTACGCGTTCACGCGTCCCGTCGTCGGGCACATCTTCACCAACTACGACGGCGTCCTGAAGGTCGACGGCGAGGTCGGCAACAAGAAGGCGTACGACCCGCGCGCCTGGGGCAAGCTCGCCGAGGCGGGCATGGCCCAGCGCATCGTCGAGGCCGCCCAGCAGCTGCGCTCGGCCGGCAACAAGCTCGGCTGACGCACGCGGACGCCGGCTCGCACCGGCTGACGCCCAGCACGACGAAGGCCCCGCACCGGTCCGGTGCGGGGC
>JAEWCA010000383.1 GCA_023390875.1 Actinomycetes bacterium | reverse complement strand
TCGGCGGCAGCGTATGTTGTTTATAAGAGACTGGGGGACGGTCGGCCGTCCCCCTGCCCGGGTCGATCACGAGCGGGGCAACGAGCCGGGCAGCGGCGGCACCACCGGCGGCAGCGACCGCTCGGGCACCGCGCTGCGCTTGCGGGCACCCGCGTCGGCGCCGATCGGCGTCGTGAACGGCTGCACGTCACCCGTGCACGCGGTGCCCTTCGCGGGCGGCGTGCTGGTCAGCAGGTACGTGTCGACCGCGTCCGTGACGCACGCGGACGTCCCGTACGCCGTGTGACCCCAGCTGTCGCTCGACAGCAGCACGCTGTTCGGCAGCAGGCTCGACGCCGCGACCGCACCCTGGTAGTTCGTCGCGGGGTCCCAGTAGTTGCCGACGACGAGCACGGGCGCGGACGTCCGGTGCGAGTACGTGCCCCAGTACGCGTCCTCGTCGCGCACCGTCCAGGTGGACCGGGCGCACGGCGCCGACGCCCACGTCCACAGCGGCCCGAAGCCCGGCGCGGCCGCGTCGGCACGCGCCGCGGCGGGCACCCAGCTCTCGGCCTTGGCGGGGTTCTTGCCGTCCGTGCACAGCACCGACTGGAACGCCTCGGGCGAGTTGTCGTACGGCCACGCGAAGGAGCCGAACGCGTCGCTGCGGGCCGCGGGCGCCGCCTGCGCCGCCTGGAGCTTCGCGGCGAGCCGCGCACGCGCCGCCTCAGGCTCACCGGTGCCGGGGTTCTGCAGCGAGTACACCGAGGAGATGTCCTGGTCGACCCACGTGTACCCGTCCGGCGAGTACAGGTCGCTGAGCAGGAACGACGTGAAGATCGCGTACGTGATCTCGAACAGCGGCTCGCCGTTCTCGTCCGTGAGCACCAGCGGGTGCGCCTTGAGCGACGCGACGACGTCGGCGTAGACCGTCTCGGGGTCGCCGAGCCCGGCGGTGAGGCAGTACTCCGGGCCCGTGGCCGCGCACCGGGCGAGGATCTCGTGCAGCGCCTTCGACGCGCCCTCGCCCGACTTCAGCCGCTCGGTCTGCGGGATGCTCGCGGTGGCCTGGGTGCCCGCCCACGCGACGGGGTCGAGGACGCCGTCGATGACGACCGCCCGCACCCGGTCCGGGAACAGGTTGGCGTACACGTTGCCGAGGTACGTGCCGTACGAGAAGCCGAGGTACGAGAGCTTCTGGTCACCGACCGTGCGGCGCAGCACGTCCATGTCGCGGGCGACCTCGGCGGTCGACATCGAGCCGGACAGCGGGACGCCCGTCGTCGAGCAGGCCTTGCCGAACGCCTTCGCCGACGCGACGTACGGGCCCGTCTCGGCGTCGGTGACCGGGAACGGCACGCTCGACAGCCCGGCCAGCGCGTTGGCCTGCTCGCCCAGGTTCTTGAAGCAGCGGACGTTGTCGCTGTAGTTCGTGCCGCGCGGGTCGAACCCGACCACGTCGAACTTCTCGAGCACGGACGGCGACAGGAACTGCGACGCCGCCGCCGCGATCTGCACGCCCGACCCGCCCGGGCCGCCGGGGTTGACGAACAGCGTGCCGATCTTGTGCGCCGGGTCGGTCGCCGGGACCTTGAGCAGCGCGACCTCGGTCGTCGCACCGTCCGGCTCGTCGTAGTCGAGCGGGAGCGTGACGGTCCCGCACACGGCGCCGTCGGCGAACGCGGCGGCACAGTCCCACCAGCCCGGGTCGGGGGCGGGCACCCGGTCCACGCGGGCGGCCTCGTACGGGCTGGTCCTGTCGGGCTTGGCGGTCTTGCCGGCGGCGTTCGCCGCCGTGGCTCCGACCGTGAGGGTCAGGCTCAGCGCGGCGAGCGCGACGAGCGTGCGGCGGGCATGACGATGTCTACGGAGCATGCATTCCCCCTGCGTATGGGCCCGCCGGCCGTGCGCCCTTGCGTCCGGTCCGGCCCCTGGGCCGCTCTCACCCTCCCGAAGCCGCGAACGACGGGACAAGGTCCGAGATGTGAAGAATCGGGGGAAATGCCGAAACCGGTGGGTCCGCTCCCACGGCCGTTCGGGGGCCTGCTCGGTTGCGCTGCCGGGGCATCGCGTTCGCCGCTCCCCAGGGACGCCGTCTACCCTGGACGGCGCCCGCCGATCCGGCGGCGCACCATCCCGGGGCGCACACCCCGGACCGTCGACCACGGAGCGCATCACGATGCAGCGGGGAAGCGAGGCGGCCGTCCTGGCCTGCTCGGTCGCGGGCTGACGCCCGCCGAGCACGCCTGACGCCCTCACGACACCACCGTCGGACCCCCGGGACTCCCCCGGGCCTGGTTCCGCGGTCTCGTCGGCGTCCCCTCGCCGGGCGACCCGGCCGTCGGCCACCGCCGACCGGCCCTCCGCCCCCGCCGTCCTGCACGTCCCGTCGTCGACCCCGTCGTCGTCGGCACGCTCGCGCACGGCACCCGTCGCACGAGAACCGAGAACCGAGAACCCATGGACCCCCTGACCGAGAAGCAGATCCGTTCGTCCTTCGTGAACTGCTCGCGCCGCGAGGCCGCGCAGCTCACGCTCCCCGCCGACCTGGCCGACCTGCGGTGGGACCGCCTGGACTACCTGGGCTGGGTCGACCGCAAGGCGCCGCTGCGCGCCTACGTGGTCCTCACGGTCGACGACACGCTCGTCGGCCTGAACCTGCGCTCGCCCGAGGGCGTCGCGTCCCGCCGCCGGGCCGTGTGCGCCTGGTGCGAGGACGTCTACGCCACGGGTGACGTGTCGATGTACGTCGCGCGGCGCTCCGGCGCCGCCGGCCGCAACGGCGACACCGTCGGCACGCTCGTCTGCACGACGTTCGAGTGCTCCGCGAACGTGCGGCGCAAGCCGAGGATCGTCGAGGCCGGCGAGGACCCGGAGGGGCTGGTCCTCAAGCGGATCGACGGACTCCGCGAGCGGTCCCAGCGGTTCGCGCGGGAGATCCTCCGCGAGGTCTGACGGGCCGTGCCCCGCGCTCGGTGCTGCGTTACTGTCGTCCAGCGGCAGGAACGCAGCACCGACGCGTCCCGGCCGTCGGTCACGCGGTCGCCGTCGACAGAACGGGCGTCGGGGTGCGTGGTCATTTCTCCATCGTGGAAGAAGTCGCAGGAAGAGTCATGAAAGCCTTCACATCATTGACCCAATTCCGGGGGGCGCTCGACATTCGAAAGCGCTAAGTACCGCCGCGCATCACGAAATTATCGGCGCCGCGCCTCGTCACCCCGGAGAGCTCTCATGACCGACTCGCACCGATCGAAGCTCCGACCCCTCGTCGTCGCGCTCGCCGTGATCGGCCTCGCCGCCGCCGCGGCGCTCGCCGACCTCCCGCACGCCACGAGCGCGCAGGCCGCCACGTACACCGCCGCCGTCGAGGACGAGGGCGCCGACTGCGCCGTCCCGGCATTCCCGGACGCAGGCTCGCTCACCACCGACGCGAAGCTGCCGGACCCGTTCCGGCGGCTCGACGGCTCGCGCATCGCGACCAAGGCCGACTGGCGCTGCCAGCGCGAGCTCACCAAGCGGCTCGCCGAGAAGTTCGTCTACGGCGAGAAGCCCGGCAAGCCGACGGTGACCGGCGCGGTGTCGTCGTCGAGCATCACCGTGAACACGTCCTACCAGGGCAAGACCTCCAGCTTCTCCGCGAGCGTGTCCCTGCCGAGCGGGACCGGGCCGTTCCCGGCCGTCATCGTCTACGGCGGCTTCGGCGCCGACACCGCCACCATCAAGGCGGCCGGCGCCGCCGTCATCAGCTACGACCCGTACACCGTCGGCAAGGAGGGCACCGCGCGGAACAACAAGCAAGGCGCCTTCTACTCGCTGTACGGCGCGCAGAGCAGCACCGGCCTGCTCATGGCGTGGGCGTGGGGCGTGAGCAGGATCATCGACGTCGTCGAGCAGTCCGGCGGGTCGATCCTCAAGGCCGACGCCACCGGCGTCACCGGGTGCTCGCGGTTCGGCAAGGGCGCGTTCGTCGCGGGCGCGTTCGACCAGCGCGTCGCGCTCACCATGCCGATCGAGTCCGGCAGCGCCGGCGCCCCGATCTTCCGCGGCATCCCCGGCGAGGGCGCCCAGTCGCTCAGCAGCGCGTACGGCGAGCAGCCGTGGCTCGGCGACGCGTTCGGCGCGTTCACGAGCAACGCGAACCGGCTGCCGATCGACACCCACCAGGTCGTCGGGCTCATGGCGCCGCGCGGCGTCTTCATCATGGACAACCCGCACATCGCCAACCTCGGGCCGAGGTCGGCGAGCGTCGCGGCGCTGGGCGGCGCGGAGGTGTTCAAGGCGCTCGGCGCGGGCGACAACATCACCTACTGGTCGGACGTCACCGACGGCACGCACTGCGCGACGCGCGCCGAGTGGAAGACACCGCTCACGCAGAACATCCAGAAGTTCCTGCTGAGGACAGGCAGCGCCGCCGGCACCATGCGGATCTCGAGCAAGGCGCAGGGCCGGCTGTCCGACTGGGCCACGTGGCAGACGCCGGTGCTGGGCGACGGGCCGAACCCGACCCCGACCCCCACGCCGACCCCGACGCCCACGCCCACCCCGACCCCCACCCCGACCCCGACGCCCACGCCGACTCCCACACCGACTCCCACGCCGCAGCCCGGTGGCTGCACGGCCACGGTGTCCGTGAACCAGTGGACCGGCGGGTTCGTCGCCACCGTCCGCGTCACCGCCGGCTCGTCGGCGATCACCCGGTGGACGGTCGGTCTGACCCTCCCGTCGGGCGCGACCATCACGAACGGGTGGAACGCGAACCGCAGCGCGAACAGCGGGGCCGTCCAGCTCACGAACGTCGCGTGGAACGGCAACCTCGGCGCCGGGCAGGCCACGGAGGTCGGCTTCCAGGCCACCGGCACCGCGGGCGGCCTGAGCCCGACCTGCACCGCCGGCTGAACGGCCACCCTCGGGTGCGGCGAGCGGGGGGCGCCGCACCCCAGGGCGGTGCACCCGGACCGGCCGAACCGGTGACGTCCGGGCAAACCGCCCCGAGGGGTTCGGGCATCTCGGTACAGTTCGGGCGCCAGCCCCACGAGAGGTGTCCCCCCATGCCTGACCTGCACGTCTCGCCCGCCGTGACGCGCGCATGACGCCCGGCGTCGACCTGCCGCCGACGCTCGTGTCCGGGCTCGTCCAGGCGGCCGCCGCCATCGACGCGGACGGCGAGCTGTCCGCCGCGGCCCGAGGGCGGCTGCACCGGCTGGTCGACGAGGCGGCCCGCTC
>JAEWCA010000363.1 GCA_023390875.1 Actinomycetes bacterium | reverse complement strand
CGCCCGCGTTCATGCCCGG
The DNA here is from genome assembly GCA_023390875.1 of Actinomycetes bacterium. Taxonomy (GTDB): domain Bacteria; phylum Actinomycetota; class Actinomycetes; order Actinomycetales; family Cellulomonadaceae; genus Cellulomonas. Next base: position 8,451 of record JAEWCA010000363.1, on the reverse strand, counting down.
CACGGTCGGCGCCGCGACGGCCGCGATGGCGGCGTTCCTGCTGGTGGGCGCCGCCGCGCTGGCCGGACCGTGGCTCGTCGCGCGCACGTTCCGCGTGGTCGAACGGTTCGGGACGGCTCCGGGTCGCCCGGCGACCACCCTCGCGCTGCACAACGTCCGCGGCTTCTCCCGGCGGCTCACCACCGCCGTCGTCCCGCTCGCGCTCGCGCTCACGCTCGGCGCGGTCCAGACGAGCGTCGACGCCGCCGCCGGAGAGGCAGCAGGCCAGCAGCTGCGCGCCGCCGTCACCGCCGACCTCGTCGTCACGGGCCAGGCGGCCGGCGACGCCGCCCGTCTGGCGGCCGTGCCCGGCGTCTCCTCGGTCGTGCCGCTCGCGGACCTGCCGGCGCAGGTGCGGACCGACGACGAGGACATGGGCACGCTCAGCTGGGAGAGCAGCACCCTGCGCGTCGTCCCGCCCGACGCGCCCCGCACGGCGTTCGACCCGGACGTGACGCGCGGCTCGCTCGACGCGCTCGCCGCACCGGGCACCGTGGCGGTCAGCTCCGAGGCGGCGTTCGACGTCGGCGCCGGGCTCGGCCGGCACGTCGAGGTCCGGCAGGACGGGCACACGGTGCGCCTGCAGGTGGTCGCGGTGTACGGCCGCGGGCTCGGGCTGGGCGACTACCTCGTCGGCCCGCACGTCGCTGACGCGCTCGGTGCGCACCCCACGGCGACGTTCGACCTCGTCAGCACCGCGGCACCCACGGCCGAGACGGCCGACCGCCTGCGGGACCTCGGGCTCGACGTGACGACGCCCGCCGCGTTCGCGGTGCAGGCGACCACCCCGGACGCCGGCTCGCAGCGCCTGGGTGCGGTGCTGCTGCTCGTGCTGCTGGTCTTCGTCGGTCTCGGTGCGGGCGACGCGCTGGTGCTCACCACCGCGGGCCGGCGTGCCGAGCTCGCGCTCCTGCGCCGCACCGGCGCCACCCGAGGGCAGCTCGTCCGGATGGCGTTCGTCGAGTCGCTCATGACCGGCGGCCTCGCCTGGGCCATCGGCACGTGCGCCGTCGTGCCCGCGGTGCTCGGCGCGAGCGTCGGGCTGCTCGGCGCGCAGACCCCGGCGGTGGACGTGCCCGCCTACCTGTGGCTCAGCGCGGCCGTCGTCGCGATCGCGGTGGCGACCACCGTCCTGACGGCGACCTGGGCGGTGCGCCGCAACGAGCCGCGGACGGCCCGGCCGAGCCGGCGCCTGGCCCCCGCGACGTGAGGCGTCGTCGACCGGCCGTGCGCACCGAACGCTGCGAGACTCGAACGCCCCACACCCTTCGGAGGCCCCGATGGCAGAGATCCGTGAGCTGTCCGCGACGGCCGGATCAGCGAGCTGCGCACGATGCTCGCAGGGGACGACTGACCTCACGCGGTCCGCTCACCGCCTCGGCGTGCCCTGGCTCGCGAGCAGCCGGTCGATCGCGTCCTGCAGCGCCCGGACGGTCTCGTCCTCGAGCTCGATCTGCTCGGCCTGCCACCGCGGGTCGACGCCCGTCATGCCCGCGACGCTGCGCGACTGCTTCGACAGGTTGGCCTTGAACGACAGCCACTGGAAGTTCAGCGGCGCGCGCGTCACCACGTACATGTTGTCGGGCGTCAGCTGGACGAAGCCCGGCAGGTAGATCTGGCGGGCGATCGGGATGATGTGGTCCGCGGACGCCGCCGACAGCCCGTCCGCCGCCGTGAGGAACGTCCGGTTGGCGTACGCGGGGTCGTCGGCGCCCACCGCGGGGCGCGCCTGGCCCCGCAGGGTCGCGGCGCCAAGCTCGGGCGGGTTGCCGGAGCGCAGCGCGTCGTACAGCGCCCGGGGCGGCGACGACTTCGGCACCGTCCAGTTCTTGCCGACCGCCGGCGCGGCCGGCGGGGTCCAGTCGTTGCCGATCTTGTCCTTCGCCTGCTGCAGCACCTGGCGCGCCTTCTCGGTCGGCGGCTTGAGGTCGACGGTGCTGTTGTCGGTGGCCAGCAGCGACGCGGCGTCGAGGCAGCTCTGGAGGTTGGCGATCGCCGTCTCCTGGGCCGCGGTCAGTGCTGCGGCCTCCGCGTCGTACGCGGCGAGGGCGGCGGCCTGGCTCTCGTCGAACACGTTCGGCGTCGCGTTGTGCTGCTCGATCTGCGCCTGCACCGACTGCAGTGCGGCCTCGAGCGAGGCGCACAGGTCGGCCGCCGGCGCGTGCACCGGTCCGACGGCCCGCGTCGCCGGTGCCGCCGAGGCGACGTCCGTCGGGGCGAGCAGCACCAGGAGCGCGACGAGCGCGCCCGCCAGCCGGGGCGCACCGCGTCGCCCCCACGTCCCGCGCATCGTCCGGCCCCCTTCGTCGACCCGCGTGGTCCCTGGCCAGCAGTTGGTAGCAGATTGTCGTGCTTCGTGTCGATCTGCTACCAAGGTCCGCGACCAGCGAGGGGGACGGCATGACGACGCCACCGCACGACGGAGACCTGCCCGGGGACCCGCCCGGGGACCCGTTCGGGGACCCGTTCGCCGGCCCGCCCGACGGCCCGACGCCGGCCGGTCCGCGGCGTCGGCGGGTGATCGTCGTGACTGCCGTCGCGGTGGGCGTGCTCGTGGTCGCCGGGGCCGTCGTCGGGACGCTCGTCGCGCGGTCGCACAGCGACGAGGCCCGCATCCGCACCCTCGTGTCGACGTTCGCCGTGGTCGTCGACGACGAGGACCAGGACGGCATCCTCGCGCTGATGTGCACGGAGGAGGCCGCGGACATCACCGGCGACGACGACTACGACCCGTCGCGCCCGCCGCCCGTCGACCCTCCCCCGCACCGACCCGTCCGCGTGTCCGACGTGCGCGTCGACGGCGAGGTGGCCAGCGCGCACATCACGCGCCCGGACCAGCCCGGGGCGACGCTGTGGTTCCGCAAGGAGGACGGCCGCTGGACGGTGTGCGCGCACGCGCAGGACGACGTCGCGGCGGGCTCGTCGGTGTCGTCGACGCCCTGAGGTCGCCGTACCGCTTGAACCGTTTAGCGCAGGGTCGGCAGACGCCGCCCTGTGCGACAGTGGCGCCGGTCGCCGTGTTAACGCTCACACGGCGAGGTCCCGGCGCCGACGTGGCGCACCCACTCCCGACCGAGGAAGAGGGAGACGAACAGGTGAGCAGAACTCCAGGAAACCCGCAGCGGCGCTGGTCCGCGATGCTCCTCGCCCTGGGCGTCGCGGCGGCCGGTGCGGTCGCGGTCGTGGCGGCGCCGGCAGCGACCGCCGCGAGCATCGACACCTCGGCGTCGTACGTGCTGGTCAACCGTGGCAGCGGCAAGGCGCTCGACGTGTACGCCCGGTCGACGGCCGACGGTGCCCGCATCACGCAGTGGACGCGCAACGACGGCACCAACCAGCAGTGGCAGTTCGTCGGCTCGGGCGACGGCTACTACCGGGTCAGGTCCGTGCTGTCCGGCAAGGTCCTCGACATCAGCGGCCGCTCCACCGCCGACGGCGCCGCGGTCATCCAGTGGACCGACGCCGGCTCCACCAACCAGCAGTTCTCCGTCCAGGACGTCGACGGCTACATCCAGCTCATCGCCCGGCACAGCGGCAAGGCCGTCGAGGTGCAGGGCGCGTCCACCGCCGACGGCGCGAACGTCGTCCAGTACGCCGACTGGAACGGCACCAACCAGCAGTGGCAGCTCGTCCGCGTCGGCAGCACCCCCGACCCCACCCCCACCCCGACGCCGACCGGCGGGTGCTCCCTGCCGTCGAGCTACCGGTGGACCTCCTCCGGCCCCCTCGCCCAGCCGAGGTCGGGCTGGACGTCGCTGAAGGACTTCACCAACGTCGTCTACAACGGCAAGCACATCGTGTACGCGTCGAACGTCGTGAACGGCAGCTACGGCTCGATGGCGTTCAGCCCGTTCACGAGCTGGTCGGACATGGCCACCGCGAGCCAGAACGCGCTGCCCTCGGGCACGGTCGCTCCCACGCTGTTCTACTTCGCTCCCAAGAACATCTGGGTGCTGGCCTACCAGTGGGGTCAGTGGCCGTTCATCTACCGGACCTCGACCGACCCGACGAACGTCAGCTCGTGGTCGGCGCCGCAGCCGCTGTTCACGGGCAGCATCTCCGGGTCCGGGACCGGTCCGATCGACCAGACGCTCATCGGCGACGGGCAGAACATGTACCTGTTCTTCGCCGGGGACAACGGCAAGATCTACCGGGCGAGCATGCCGATCGGGAACTTCCCGGGCAGCTTCGGGTCGAGCTACACGACGATCATGAGCGACAGCCAGGCCAACCTGTTCGAGGGCGTGGAGGTCTACAAGGTCGCCGGTCAGAACCAGTACCTGATGCTCGTCGAGGCGATGGGCTCGCGCGGGCGGTACTTCCGCTCGTTCACGTCCTCGAGCCTCTCCGGCACGTGGACGCCGCAGGCGGCCAGCGAGAGCAACCCGTTCGCCGGCAAGGCCAACAGCGGCGCGACGTGGACCAACGACATCAGCCACGGTGACCTGGTCCGGGCCAACCCCGACCAGACCAAGACGATCGACCCGTGCAACCTGCAGCTGCTCTACCAGGGTCGTGACCCGAACGTGAACACCGACTACAACAACCTGCCCTACCGCCCGGGCCTGCTCACCCTCCAGCGGTGACAGCCGGAAGGCCGGCCCGGCGTCACTGACGGGCCTGGGACGGCACACCCACGACCGTGGGAGCCGGTGAGGGTGGGCTCGGACCGATCGAGCCCACCCTCTGCCGTCACCAGCACCCGGACATGGGCGGGTCAGCCACCCTGCGGCGGCTCGCCGGCGAGGTGTCGCCCATGCCCGCTGGTACCCGGCCACCGCAGCCGCACCCCAGCGCGCCACATGGTCACCCCGCAGATGAACACGAGCACGACGAACGACCCGACGAGCACCCAGAGGTCGGTCGACACGGTGTCGCGGTCCTCACCGAACAACCATGCGTGCACGTCGGAGACGGCCATGACGGTGTTCGCGGGGTCGGTCGGGTCGTACAGGACGTCCAGCGTGCCGGCGTAGCCGCTGGCGAGGCCCGCGTCCGTCCACTGCTCGGTGGGGCAGTCCGCGGTGTTGGGGTGCGACCCGTGCAGCCGGACGGTCTGCTCGGCGCCGGGGAGCTCGACGACCGCTCGCACGTGGTCGGTGTCCGTGCAGCCTCTGCCCGTGCACGCGCGGTAGATCTGCGCGTCGTGCGCGCTCGTGGCGGTCCCGTGCGCGTACAGCTCGTGCGCGAGGGCAGCGGTGGCGCGGTCTCCTGGAGTGATGACGAGGGCGGTGACGAAGAAGGCGCCCACCACGATCAGGGCCGTGAGGACCGCGTTGCGGCTGAAGCGCTCCCCCCGCAGACGAGGCGCGTCTCCGTCACGGTCGCGGGACATGGTGGTGTCGCTCACGGGATGGCTGCGTTCCTCCTTGCTCGCGGTCGCGTGGTCGCGTCCGTCGGTGCGCGCAGGAAGTAGAGCACGAGCCGGACATCGATGGCGTGCCCCGGAAGGGTGAGGCTCGCGTCAGACGCCTGCGCCGCCGTCGGTGCTGCCGCGAGCCCGCGTCAGCTGCGGCTCCACCGCTGGTTGCTGCCGCCGGTGCACGTCCACAGAGCGACCGCGCTGCCGTTGGCCGTCGCCGCACCGCTCACGTCGAGGCACAGGCCGGACTCGACGCCGACCACCGTGCCGTCGGCGTTGAGCCGCCACTGCTGGTTGGCGCCGCCGTTGCACGTCCAGATGGTCACCCGGGTACCGGCGGCGGTGGCGTGGCCCGGCACGTCCAGGCACTTGTTCCCGTAGACGACGAGCCGGCCGTCGGGCGTCGAGGTCCACTGCTGGTTGCTGCCGCCGTTGCAGTCCCAGATCGCGACCGCGGTCCCGTCGGTCTGGCTGGCGCCCGGGACGTCGAGGCACCTTCCGGAGCCGACCCCGCGGAGCACCCCGCTGGATCCGCCCGTGCCGCCCGTGCCCGGCGTGATGGTGAGGTTGTCGAACTGGGCGGTCACGCCCTGCCCGGTGGCGTACCCGACCTGGCCGGCGCTCGACGTGTAGTCGGTGACGGTGCCCACGGTCGTGCCGTCGACGGCGGCCGCGACGGTGGCCCCGCTGAACGTCAGCGCGAGGGTGTGCCAGCGCCCCGTGCCCAGGGCCGCGACCGTCCCGCTCGCCAGGGTGCGCGCGCCCCCGCTGGTGTCGTTGCGGCGGATCGACCACGCACCGCCGGTGTCCACGCGCAGGTAGTAGGCGTTGAGGTTGGCGGGAGCCTGGAACTGGTACGTCGCGGCCCGGCCGATCAGCTGGGCGTAGCCGGTCCGCTCCAGCAGCACGTCGGACGAGACGGTGTAGTTCGACCAGCTCGGGTCGCCCAGCAGCGTGTACGGCTCGGCACCCTGGGAGGTCCACTTGATGGGCGCCTGCTCCGACATCTGCCTGACGCACCGCCCGGACCGGGAGCCGCCGCACGCGACGATCTCGAAGGAGCCCTCCTGGTCCATCAGGTACTTGGCCTCGCTCGACACCGCGTAGCCGTCGAACGTGTCGGTGTAGGGCAGGCCCAGCGTTCCTCGCGCGGGACTCGTCGCGGTGCCCTTGCCCTGACCGGTCGTGGTGGTGAGGGAGTAGACGCGGCCGGGCTGGACGGTCAGCGAGAAGCGGCCGCCGGACGGCGTCAGGTCGGCCTGCCGGACGAAGTGGTCCGCCGAGCTGTTGGACCGCACGTTCGTGGACCACACGTGCACCGTGCCCTGCGAGAGGCCGCCGGCCACGGTGAAGCTCAGCGTCTGCGCGGCGGTGGCGTCCATCGTCTCGACGACCGTGCTGTAGTCGCTCCCGGTGGGCGACCGGAGGGACACGTAGCTGCCGTTGCCGCGGTTGCCGCCGATGTACCCGCTGGAGGCGTCGAGGTACCGCCAGCCCGGCGCGGTGAACTGCGTGGTCTGCGCCATCACCCACGCGTTCTTGCCGATCGAGTAGTACCCCGACCACGGCTGCGGCGCGGTCGCGACGCCCATCGTCGGCCAGGGCAGGTTCGGGGTGAGGGCGGCGATGATCGGCCAGTTCATGTACGCCGTCATCTTCCCGTCGATGTAGCCGCGGTTGATGCCGCGGGCCACCGCCTCGGCGCCCGCGTTGTAGTCGTCCGACCCGTTCTCGCTCGCCCACAGCGGCTTGCCAGTGCTGACCGCGTTGGCGGAGCTCGGGCAGCTCGTCTGCGCGCTGCGGTACCCGCACACGTAGTGCGAGCCGAACACGGCCACGGCCTGGGCGATCGACGGGTCGCGCAGCGCCTGGTCGGCGGCGGCCCAGCCGAAGTCGTCGGACGCGACGATCTTCACCGAGCCGTAGCCGCGGGCGTCGAGAGCCGAGCGCAGGTTCTTGTACCAGGTCGCGTTGAACCCCTTCTCGTTCCAGCCGCCCAGGTAGTCGACGGTCAGCCCGTGCGACCGGGCGCAGCCGAGCCAGTCCGTCAGGTAGGTGATCGCGTCGTTCGTCCAGAAGTCGGAGCCGATCCAGCCCGGCGCACCCCACGTCAGGCCGACCAGCCGGATGCTGGGGTTGCGCGTCTTGGCCTGCCCGGCCAGCCACCACTCGTACCCGCGGTTGCAGTCGACGACGCCGCGGGTGTGCTCGTGGCTCGGCTCGGCGCCCGACGTCGTGTTGGTGTCACCGCCGATCTCGAGCTTGAGCAGCTGCACCGCGGCGCCGTAGCCGGGCTTGAACAGGTAGTCGAGGATCTGGGTCCGCTGCGGCTCGGGGTAGTCGATGAGGAGCCGGCTGTTGCCTCCGCCCCCGCTGATCGCCCCGACGCCGTCGAACACCCGGCCGCCCGACGAGCCGTCGATGGTGATCGACGCGTCGGCCGAGGCCGGTGGGGCTGCGACCAGACTCCCGGCGACCGCGGCCACGAGAGCCGTGACCAGAGCGAGCGCCGCTCGGCGCGCCCTCGCCGTCGAGCTGGGAGAGGTGGATCCGACCATGGCTGTCCCCGTCCGGTGCGATCGTCGCCGTTGACGCGGGACGGCCGTGGAGCCGGACCTCGGACGTCCCGTGCCACTGGGTAACACCCGGCCCATGCACGGCACCATCGGGGAAACGATTCAGATGTGAGCGCTCACATACCGCCGGGCGTTCTCGCGGTGTTCCGGATGATCGCCCTCGCGGTCGGGTCCGGCGCGGGCCCCCGCTCGACGAGCGCGAGGTGATGCGGCGCGGGGCCCCTCAGTCGAGCACCGCCGCTCGGGCGCGTGACCTCGCCGCTGCCGACCGCCGCCGCGGATGCGCGCCTCGGGCGCGCAGCGCACGCTGAAAGACCGTGCGCGGTCCGGGCGGCTCCCGCAGCAGACGGGAGCCGACCCTGGCGCCGCCGGCGGTGCCGCAGGGAGGCCCAGCATGTCGAGTCCCGACCCCGATCCGTCCACCACGCCTGGCCTCGAGCCCGGCGGGGGGCGTCCCGGTGGGCGACACCCCGC
>JAEWCA010000271.1 GCA_023390875.1 Actinomycetes bacterium | reverse complement strand
GTGCCGGGGCCGAAGGCGACGGACGTCGTGTAGTCGGTCGACACGACGCGGCCGGTGCGCAGGCCGGTGGTGCGGCCGTACTTGCGGACGACGGCGCCCTCGGCGGCCGCCGCGGCACCGGTCACGGCGCCGATGCCGACGATCCCGGGCACCCACGGCGCTCCGGGGGCGAGGGCGACGACGGCGGCGTCGATGGTGTCGGTCAGGGCGCCGCGGACGAGTGCGCCGACGCGGTCGCGGCGGGGGTCGCCGCCGTCGGCCAGCGCGGGCTGGATCCACGTGCTGCCGGCGTCCTCGAGGCCGTCGCCGGCCGCGACGTGCCAGTTCGTGAGGCCGAGCGCGCGCCCGCTGAGGCGGTCGGTGACGACGACTCCGAGCGTGCCGTTGACGGACCGGCGCTGCGCGTGGCCGTCGACGGGCACGGTGACGGGGTCGGCCGGGCCGACGCTGAGCCCGCCCGCCAGCGGGCGCACCCGGCCGCGGACCACGTCGCGCTCGCCGACGGCGGGCGACGGCGACGAGGACAGCAGCCGCACGCGGTGCTCGACGACGTCGGTCGGGACGCCGTCGATCGTCGCGGGGATCCGGTCCTGCTCCGCGACCTCGCCCTCGGCGAGCTTGCGCTCGACGTGCACCACGATCGCCTGCCGGCCGGTGGGGCGGCCGTCGGACCACTTCTCCCCGATGTCCACGCCGACGACACCGGCGCGGGCGATGAGGGCGTTCTCGATGTTTCGCTTGGTCGGGCGGATCTGCTCGCGCGTGAGGTCCTGCGGCGTGCGGTCCTGCTCGGTCATGTCGCGTGTCTCCTCGAATCGGTCGTACCGGGTCGTCCGACGGTCTTTCGGCGGCGGGTCGTCCGACAGCCTTCCGGCGGCCCCCGGCGCAGCGGAAGGGCGAAGTCGGGCGGGTGATGGGCAGGAGCGCCTCGGACCAGCCCTGATACACGTCTGCGGAGGAACTTTCGCCGGCGACGTATCTGGTGCGGGCGGCCCGGCTCCTGACGGTCGATCCCGAAGGTGGGGGATCACGCGCGGGTGCGCGGGGACGTGGTCCTGGACGTGCGCCCGGGACGTGGTTCGTCGTCCTTGTCGGGGTTGTTCCGGGCCGCCTACTGTGTCAGTGGCGGCCGCCCGACGAGGCCGCCTGTGAGGGGTCCATGATGAGTGACGACCTGGTGGAGCCGGTGGACACCGCGCTCCGCGACCAGGGGGAAGGGCTGGCCGACCGGGCCGCCCGAGCCGTGGTCGCCTACCGCGACGGGGACAGAGAGCCCCTCGCAGCGCTCGTGCAGGTGATGACGCCGTTGCTGTGGCACACGGTGCGCGCCCAGGGCGCCGACACGGAGACCGCGCAGGACGTGGTGCAGAACGTGTGGCTGACCCTGGTGCGGGACATCGACTCGATCCGCGACCCGCGGGCGACGCTGCAGTGGATGCTGGTCACCGCCAAGCGCGCGGCGTGGCGCTCGGTCCGTCGTTCGCGCGAGGACCTGGTCCGTCACGAGCAGGACGAGCACGTGACCGACTGGCTCGCGGCCCCGGCCGACGACCGGCCGGACACGGTGGCGGTCCGCTCCGAGCGCGACCAGATCCTGTGGGAGCACGTGTCGTCGCTGCCGGACCGGTGCCGGCGCCTGCTCGGTCTGGTGGCGCTCGTCGACCGGCCGGACTACACGGTGGTGTCGAGGGCGCTCGGCATGCCCGTCGGCAGCATCGGCCCCACGCGCGGCCGGTGTCTCGCGAAGCTCCGTCTCGCCCTCTCCTCCGACCCCGCCTGGAGCGTGTCATGACCACCGACGAGAGCACGCTCGCCCTGGTCGCCGCGGGCGGCCTGGACGTCGACGACCACGAGATCCTGCGTCGCATCGCGCTGCTGGTGGAGGCCGCCGACCCGGTGCCGGCCGGGCTCGTCGACAGCATCGGCATGGCCCTGACGATCGAGGCTCTGCACGCCGAGCTCGCCGAGCTCCACCTGGTCGGGGAGCCGGAGCTCGCGCGCCGCGCCGACGAGACGAGCATCGAGGCCGGCACGATCACGTTCACGACGGACGTCCTGACGGTGATGATCTCGGTGCACCCGGAGGCGGGCCGTGTTCGCGTCGACGGGTGGGCGGCGCCGGCGGGCGAGCTGTCCGTCGAGCTGCACCAGTCGGGCGACGTCACGACGACGACGTCGGACTCGGACGGGCGGTTCTCGTTCACGGACGTGGAGCACGGGCCGGCGCGGCTGGTGCTCCGGCGGCCGTCGGACCCGACGGTGCCGATCGTCACGCCGCAGATCGAGCTCTAGGAAGACATGTCGGACCAGGGCGGCCCGGCGGCGACCGGGCCGCCCTCCTTCGACGTCCTCGTCGAGGCGGTGCAGCGGGCGGAGACGGAGAACGCGGAGGGGCGGCCGACGCGTGCGCGCCGTCGTCTGCGGCCGGTGCTGCGCACGCTCGCGACGATGGAGCCGACGCCCGGCGCGGTCCGGCTGCGCGCGCGGTCGCTGATCGAGCTGGCGAAGGCGGACTTCGAGACGCGCGGGGGCCCGAAGGCCGCGCTCGACGAGCTCGACGCGATGCTCGTCGCGCAGGAGGTCGACCCCCGGCTGCGGTGGCGTGGGCTCGAGCCCGCGGTCGCGGGCGTGCGGGGCCTGCTCGCGCTGCGTGCGGGCCGGCACGACGAGGCGATGCGCTGGCTCGACGAGGCGGTCGCGCAGATCGACGACGCCGAGCCGATCGACGGCTGCCGCAGCCTGCTCAACCGGGGCGTGCTGCACTCCGAGCTGCACCACGTGGCGCAGTCGCGCGCGGACTACGCCGAGTGCGCGCGTCGCTCGCGGCAGGCGGGGTTCGACCGGCTGACGTTCAAGGCGGAGCACAACCTCGGCTACCTGGCGTTCGTCGAGGGCAAGCTGCCCGACGCGCTCGCGCGCATGGAGGTCGCGGCGCGCACGCTCCCCGGGCCGCCGCACCCGATCCAGATGCTCGACCGTGCGCGGGTCCTGCTGGAGGCGGGGCTGGTCGGCGTCGCGGACACGACGTTCGCCGAGGCGGCGGCGCTCTTCGAGGCCCAGCACCTGCCGCGCGACGTCGCGGAGTGCGAGCTGGGCCGCGCGGAGTGCGCGATGCTGCGCGGCGA
>JAEWCA010000191.1 GCA_023390875.1 Actinomycetes bacterium | reverse complement strand
CCGTGGAGCCCGGCGCGACCGGCACGGCCTGGCCGTCGAGGAGGAGCTGCCCGGCGCGGGCCTTGGTCTGCGTGACGTCGGTGCTCCAGAGCGCGGCCAGCGCGGCGACGTCGTCGGTGGTGTAGCCCGCGCCCCAGAACGCCTCGTACTGCTCCCGCGTGTAGCCGTCCGGCATCCCGGACCAGTCGACGCCGACCTGCGCGAGCGCGCCGTGCACGGCCGCACCCACGGTCGACGTCGGCGCGACGGCGGCGGCGGCACCGGCACCGGCGACGGACAGCCCGGCGGCGACGACGCCGACGGTCACGAGGCGGCGGCGGGGGTGTCGGGTGGTCGGGTTCATCAGGTTCCTCCTGGTGCGGCTCGGTGGTGCGTGCCCTCCTAGAACGCGGCTCGACGCCCAGGTGTGCAGTCCGGTCCCCAGGCAGGTCGGAGCCGGGTGCGTCGCGTCGTTACCCTGGACCCCGTGACCGCCCTCGAGACCCTCGACGTCGACGGCTACGTCGACGCCGACCGGGAACGGTGGGCGCCCGAGGCCCCCAAGTCGCGCGAACGGACCGCGTTCGAGCGCGACCGCGCCCGCCTGGTGCACTCCTCGGCCCTGCGCCGGCTCGGTGCGAAGACGCAGGTGCTCGGCCCGTCGTCCGACGACTTCGTCCGCACGCGCCTCACGCACACGCTCGAGGTCGCCCAGGTGGGCCGCGAGATCGGCAAGGTCCTCGGCTGCGACCCCGACGTCGTCGACACCGCGTGCCTCGCGCACGACCTCGGCCACCCGCCGTTCGGCCACAACGGTGAGCGCGCGCTCGCGGAGCTGTCCAAGGGGATCGGTGGGTTCGAGGGCAACGCGCAGACGCTGCGGCTGCTGACCCGCCTCGAGCCGAAGGTCGTCGGGCCGGACGGCCGGGCCGTGGGGCTCAACCTCACGCGCGCGTCGCTCGACGCGTCGGTCAAGTACCCGTGGCGGCACGGCCAGGGTCCGGTGTCCGCCGCGAGCGGCCGGCCGACCCACAAGTTCGGCGTCTACGAGGACGACCTGCCGGTGTTCACGTGGCTGCGCGAGCAGGCGCCGGACGGCCGCAAGTGCCTCGAGGCGCAGGTCATGGACCTCGCCGACGACATCTCGTACTCGGTGCACGACGTCGAGGACGCCGTGGTCGGTGGCCGGCTCGACCTGTCCGTGCTCGGGCGGCCGGACGAGCGGGCGCGCGTGGTCGACGCCGTGCAGACCTGGTACGGCGACACCGTCGACGACGCGGGCCTGCACGCCGCGATGGACCGGCTCGTCGCCGCGCAGCTGTGGAGCACCGGGTTCGACGGGTCGCGCGGCGCGCTCGCGATGCTCAAGGACGCGACGAGCCAGCTGATCGGGCGGTTCGCCAAGGCGGCGCAGCAGGCGACCCGTGCGCAGTACGGCCCGGGGCCGCTCACCCGGTACGCCGCGAACCTCGTCGTGCCGCTCGACACGACCGCCGAGATCCTGGTCCTCAAGGGCCTCGCGGTCGCGTACGTCATGGCGCCGCGCGAGCTCGAGCCGCTCTACCACCGGCAGCGCGAGGTCCTCACGGACCTGGTCCGCGTGATGTCCGAGCGGGCCCCGATCGCCCTCGAGCCGCCGTTCGCGGCCGACTGGCGCGAGGCGGCGGACGACGCCGCCCGGCTGCGCGTCGTCATCGACCAGGTGGCGTCGCTCACGGACGTCTCCGCGGCCGACCTGCACGCGCGCCTGGTTCACCCGCCGAGGCACTGACCCGTCTGCGGACCAGTCCGGTCCGCCCCGCCCGGACGCCTAGACTCGCCGCGTGGCGGGACGCATCGTGCGCGAGGACGTGGAGGCGGTGCGGGAACGCGTCCGCATCGAGGACGTCGTCGGCCAGCACGTCACGCTCAAGACCGCGGGCGTCGGCTCGCTCAAGGGCTTGTGCCCGTTCCACGACGAACGGTCCCCGTCGTTCCACGTCCGCCCGCAGGTCGGGCGGTACCACTGCTTCGGCTGCGGCGAGGGCGGCGACGTCATCTCGTTCGTGCAGAAGGTCGACGGGCTCGCCTTCGCGGAGGCCGTCGAGTACCTGGCCGGCCGGGTCGGCATCCAGCTGCGCTACGAGGACGGCGCCGCGCCGCGCACCGGCGAGGAGCCAGGCCGGCGTCGCCGGCTGCTCGACGCGCACCGGGTCGCCGAGGAGTTCTACCGCGAGCAGCTCAGCAGCCCCGGTGCGGCCGCGGGCCGGGCGTTCCTCGCCGAGCGCGGGTTCGACCGCAGCGCCGCCGAGAAGTTCGGCGTGGGGTTCGCGCCGCAGGGCTGGGACGGGCTGCTGCGGCACCTGCGCGGCCGCGGCTTCACGGAGGCCGAGCTCACCGCGTCCGGGCTGGTCAGCCAGGGGCAGCGCGGCATCTACGACCGGTTCCGCGGGCGGCTCGTCTGGCCCATCCGCGAGGTCACGGGCGAGACGCTCGGGTTCGGTGCGCGCCGGCTGTTCGACGAGGACCAGGGGCCCAAGTACCTCAACACGCCCGAGACCCCGCTGTACCGCAAGTCGCAGGTGCTCTACGGCATCGACCTCGCGAAGCGGGACATGCAGCGCGACAAGCGGGTCGTGGTCGTCGAGGGCTACACCGACGTCATGGCGATGCACCTGTCCGGCATCGGTACCGCGGTCGCGACGTGCGGCACCGCGTTCGGCTCCGACCACGCGCGCATCGTGCGGCGGCTGCTCGGCGACTCCGGCTCGACGAGCGGCGTGCAGCTCGCGTCCGGGACGTCCGTCGGCGGCGAGATCATCTTCACGTTCGACGGCGACGCGGCCGGTCAGAAGGCCGCGCTGCGGGCGTTCGGCGAGGACCAGTCGTTCTCGGCGCAGACGTTCGTCGCGGTCGAGCGGTCCGGCATGGACCCGTGCGAGCTGCGGCAGGCCAAGGGCCCGGACGCGGTGCTCGCGCTCGTGCAGTCGCGCACGCCGCTGTTCGAGTTCGTCATCCGGTCCACGCTCGCCGCGCACGACCTGACGACCGTCGAGGGGCGGATCGGCGCGCTGCGTGCCGCCGCCCCCGTCGTGGCGGGCATCCGCGACGCCGCCCTGCGGCCCGAGTACACGCGCCTGCTCGCGGGGTGGCTCGGCATCGACGACCTCGACACCGTGCGGCGCGCGGTCGCGGCGGCGTCC
>JAEWCA010000113.1 GCA_023390875.1 Actinomycetes bacterium | reverse complement strand
GGGCACCACCGGGCCGCGCCCAGCGCCGGTGGTGCCCCCGCGGTCCTGACGTGCCGGTCCGGCACCGACCGCACCACGGGCGGACGAGCGCCCGGCCGCAGGTCCTCTCGTCCGCGGCCGGGCGTCGGTCGTCACCGAGCCCGCGGGCTCAGCAGGTGGAGCCCGTCTGCGTCAGCAGACCGAGCCGCCAGGGCAGCGAGTTGTAGTCGCCCGACGCCCCCGGGTCCATGCCCTGGTACAGGTACCGCAGGTTGCACGGGCTGATCTCCATCGTCTGGTCGGTGCCCGAGCGGACCATCTCGCCGTGGCTGATGTCCTTCGTCCACGCGCCGTTCGGGAACGTCACGTTGCTCGCGCGGGCGAACGGCGTCGACTCCGAGGCCGCCAGCGGCGTCCACGTGCCGGTGATCGACGGTGCCGTCCACGACCGGAAGTACCGCCTGCCGTCCGAGCCGATGGCCTCGACCAGCATGAGCCAGCTGTCCTGACCGGCGATCTTGTAGACGTTGGACGCCTCGAACAGCGCGTACTTGTTGGAGTCCTGCATCGCGATCACGGTGTTCGTGAACCCGTTCGGGAAGCTCGACAGCGACGTCTCCGACCGGTACAGGTGGCCGTTGTCGTCGGACGAGAACAGGTAGCACCTCGACGTGTCGCACACGGTCCAGAAGTCGACCCAGTACCCGCTGCCGATGTTGTCCGTGATGATCTGCGGCTGCGACGAGTAGAAGTTCTTCGGCGCTGACCACGACGACGGGTCGGAGATGGTCGACGTCGTCGAGTACGAGCCGCCCGCGCCGGTCTGGTACACGAGGTACCAGAGCTTCTGCGGCGCGAACCAGAACACCTGCGGCGCGGCCCGGTAGCCCGTCCCGATCGCCGACCGGTCGAGGTAGTACGGCGTCGCGGACGCGGCCTGCGACCAGTCCGAGAAGCTCGTGTACTGGAGGTTGTAGCCGGCTGACGACGCGGTCGACGCGAACACGTGCCACTTGCCCTCGGCGTACACCACCGACGGGTCCTTGACGCCCGCCACCGAGTGCGAGCCGTCCGGCTTCGGGCTCACGAGGATGCCGCTCGACGACCAGCTGAACGACGACGGGAGGGTGCCCGTCGGCGTGCTCGTGGTCGGGGTCGGCGTCGGCGTCGGGGTCGGCGTCGTCGGGGTGGGCGTCGGCGTCGGCGTCGGGCCCACCGCGCCGTTGCAGGGCGTGCCGTTGAGCGTGAAGCTCGTCGGCGCCGGGTTGCTGCCGCTGTACGCACCGTTGAACCCGAACTCGATCGTCCCGCCGGTCGGGATCGTGCGGTTGTAGTCGACGTTCCTCGCCGTGACCTGCGACCCGCTCTGCGTCGCGGCCGTGCTCCACGCCTGCGTGATCGTCTGGTTGCCGGGGAACCCCCACGTCAGCGTCCACCCGTTGATCGGCTGGCCGAGGTTCGTGATCCTGACATTGGCCGTGAACCCGTTCTGCCACTGCGCCGGGGCTGCGTAGACCACCGTGCATCCCGTGCCGGGCTGCGTCGTCGGGGTCGGGGTGGGCGTCGTCGGCGTGGGGGTCGGCGTCGTGGGCGTCGGGGTCGGCGTCGTCGGCGTCGGGGTCGGCGTCGTCGCGGTCGGCGACGGGGTCACGCTGTTCAGCGCGTTGAGCACGCTCGTGTACGCGGCCTTCTTGTTGCCGGAGCCGTCGAACAGCAGCGGGGTCCCGGACGAGCGCCACGAGTCGGAGTCACGCACGCCCCACACCGTGATGCCCGTGCACCGCGACACCGCGAGGCAGGCGTTGACGACGTTCGCGTAGTTCTGCGCCTGCGCGCTGCCCGAGCCCTCGATGTCGAGCTCGGTGATCTGCACGTCGACGCCGAGGTCGGCGAAGTTCTGGAGCGTCGTGCGGTAGTTCGACGGGACGGGGCTCTGCGGGTTGAAGTGCGACTGGAAGCCCACGCAGTCGATCGGCACGCCGCGCGCCTTGAAGTCCTTGACCATGTTGTAGACGCCCTGCGTCTTGGCGTCGTTCCAGTTGTCGGTGTTGTAGTCGTTGTAGCAGAGCTTGGCGCCCGGGTCGGCGGCGCGGGCGGTCTTGAACGCGACCTCGATCCAGTCGTTGCCGGTCCGCTGCAGGTTCGAGTCGCGCCGCCCCCCGGACCCGCCGTCCGCGAACGCCTCGTTCACGACGTCCCAGGCGTAGATCTTGCCCTTGTAGTGCGTCGCCACCTGGGTCACGTGGTTGATCATCGCGTTGCGCAGCGCCGAGCCGGACAGCGCCTGCATCCAGCCCGGCTGCTGGGAGTACCACGCCAGGGTGTGCCCTCGCACCCGCTTGCCGTTGCTCTGCGCCCAGTTGAGGATCCGGTCTCCGCTGGAGAAGTTGAACTGGTTCTGGTTCGGCTCGGTCGCGTCCTGCTTCATCTCGTTCTCGGCCGTGATCATGTTGAACTCACGGTTCGCGATGGTCGTGTAGGCGCTGTCGCCGAGCCGGCCGCCCGCGATGGCGGTGCCGAAGTAGCGGCCGCTCTGCGCGGCGGCCGCACCGAGCGTGCTCTCGGCGGCCTGCGCGGGCTGGGCTGCCAGCAGGCCGGCGAGCGTGGCGGCGGCGGCGAGGGAGGCGACGGCCGCTGCCGCCCCCCGTCGTGCCGAGATCCTGGTCATGAGGCGCCTCTCCGGTAGGCACCCGCGCGGGCGGGTGGGCTGACGACCGGCGACCGGGCGGTGGACGCGGTACGTGTCCATCGATGAAGAGGGGGCGGGGCCCGCCCGACCGGTCGCGGCTGTTAGCGCTCACAGTGCAGGAGTCCGCGCGTGCTCTCCACGGGCAAAACATTTCAGGAGCGCCGTGACGTCCGTGCCCGGGCCGTTCGTCCCTGGCCGGCCACGACGACACGGATACCGTCGGGAGCAGGACCTCCGGCGTCCGGCCCCGGGCCGGACGGGCTCCCCGCCGGCCCCAGGAGCGCACACATGGCCCGCCTCCCGACCGCTCTGACCGTCGCGGCACTGACGGGGTACGGCGCGCTCCAGGTGCTCGGCCGCACCGCGGGGTCGACCCCGGCCGAGCGCCGCGCGCGGCTGCCGGGCGACGAGCTCGTCCCGCACCCCCAGCTGGTCACGGACCACGCGGTGACGATCGACGCGCCGGCGGCCGCCGTCTGGCCGTGGCTGACGCAGCTCGGCTGGCACCGGGCCGGGTGGTACACGCCGCGCTGGGTCGACCGGCTGCTCTTCCCGGACAACCGGCCGAGCGCCGACCGGCTCGACCCGGCGCTCGTGCGCGAGCTGCGGGTCGGCGACACGATCCCCGACGGCCCGCCCGGCACCGCCGAGTACGTGGTCCGCCTGGTCGAGCCCCCGCACCTGCTGGTGCTCCGGTCGACCACCCACGTACCGCCGGGTTGGGCCGAGCACCACGACGCGCGGATCACCTGGACCTGGACCGTGCACCTGCGCGAGACCGCGCCCGGTCGGACCCGCGTGCACCTGCGGGTGCGCGGCCGGATGGCGCCCCCGTGGTTCGCCGCGCTGTACGTGGCGACCGTCGTGCCCGCGGACCTCGTGATGGCGACGGGCATGCTGCGCGGGCTGCGCGACCGGGTCGAGCGCGCGAGAAGTTAATCGATTTGCACCCGGTCGGGTGCGCTCGGAGGTGTGCCAGAGTGTCCGCGTCCCGCCGTGTTAGCGCTAACACGGCGGGTGAGGCGCTTTCACATGTGGGCTCCAGGACGTCTTGGCGACGACGCCAGGACGTCCGACGGCGTCGCGACGACCGACCGCCGCGACCTGGGCACGCGTCGAGAGCGGGAGCGCACCCCCCACCCGGTGGACGGCGCGCCACGCGCACCGTCACGACAGAGAGCGAGAGACCATGCACACGCAAGCACTCGTGCGACGGCACGGATGGAGACCTCGCACGGCGGCGCTCGCCGCCACGGCCGGCATGGTCCTGGCCATGGTCGTCGGGCTCGCGAACCCGGCCCAGGCCGGCACGACGCTCGGCGCGTCGGCGGCCGAGAAGGGCCGGTACTTCGGCACCGCGATCGCCGCCGGCCGCCTCGGCGACTCGACGTACACGTCGATCGCGAACCGCGAGTTCAACATGATCACGGCCGAGAACGAGATGAAGATGGACGCGACGGAGCCGTCGCGCAACAGCTTCAACTACTCCGCCGGCGACCGGATCCTCAACTGGGCCACGAGCAACGGCAAGCGCGTGCGCGGCCACACCCTCGCCTGGCACGGCCAGCAGCCCGGCTGGATGCAGAACCTCTCCGGCTCGGACCTGCGCAGCGCGCTGGTCAACCACATCACCCAGGTCGCCACCCACTACCGCGGCAAGGTCTACGCGTGGGACGTCGTGAACGAGGCGTTCGCGGACGACGGTCGCGGCAGCCGGCGCGACTCGAACCTGCAGCGCACCGGCAACGACTGGATCGAGGTCGCGTTCCGCACCGCCCGCGCCGCCGACCCGGGCGCCAAGCTCTGCTACAACGACTACAACACCGACGGCATCAACGCGAAGTCCACCGGCGTGTACAACATGGTCAAGGACTTCAAGGCGCGCGGCGTGCCGATCGACTGCGTCGGATTCCAGGCGCACCTCGGCACGAGCCTGCCCGGCGACTTCCAGGCCAACCTGCAGCGCTTCGCCGACCTGGGCGTGGACGTCCAGCTCACCGAGCTCGACATCCAGCAGAGCGGCAACCAGGCGAACATGTACGCGGCCGTCACGAACGCCTGCCTCGCGGTGTCCCGGTGCACCGGCATCACCGTGTGGGGCGTGCGCGACTCCGACTCGTGGCGCACCGGGGCCAACCCCCTGCTGTTCGACGCCTCCGGCAACAAGAAGGCCGCGTACACGGCCGTCCTCAACGCCCTGAACGCGGGCAGCAACAACAACGGCGGCGGCGACAGCTCGATCGTGGCGGGCGCCTGGTACGTGCTCGTGAACCGGGGCAGCGGCAAGGCGCTCGACGTCTACGCCAAGTCGACCTCCGACGGTGCGCGCATCACGCAGTGGACCCGCAACGACGGCAGCAACCAGCAGTGGCAGTTCGTCGGTACCGGCGACGGGTACTACGAGATCAGGTCGCGGCTGTCCGCGAAGAACCTGGACGTCTCCAACTTCTCGACGGCCGACGGCGGCGCGGTCGTGCAGTGGACCGACACCAGCGCCGCGAACCAGCAGTGGCGCGTCACGGTCGCGGACGGCTACGCGACGATCCTCAACCGGAACAGCGGCAAGGCGCTCGAGGTGCAGGGCGCCTCGACGAGCGACGGCGCGAACGTCGTGCAGTACAGCAGCTGGAACGGCGCCAACCAGCAGTGGCAGCTCGTCCGCGTCGGCTGACCGACACCTGAACCGGCGGGGGGGGGGCGGGCGGGGGGCGCCCCCCCCCGCCCC
>JAEWCA010000028.1 GCA_023390875.1 Actinomycetes bacterium | reverse complement strand
GCCCCGAGCGGGCCAGCTCCACGGCGCGACGCCGGAACTCCGGCGGCTTGGCTGCAGGCATTCAGGACTCCTCTCCGAGGCGATCATCGCCTCAGACCAGGTGTCCGGAGAAGCGGGTCAGGCTCCGACGGTTGAGAGATCGTTCGTCGCCTCCCGGCCGGTGGGCCACCCAATCAAGTACCGGTCCCGATCCGATAGGGCGCCGACCTCACACCGTTCCGGACCACTTGTCTTCGGCCGCGCCCGAACTCGGCACGCACCACCCACTCCGCCTGCCTGAGGGCCCGCAACTCGTCCTGCCGAACCCCACCGCTGCACGGGGCCGACCGGCCCCCGGTCGCAGGACAGGAATTCACATTCCTACCCGTCGGGCGCGGCAACCTCGCCGCCGCCGACGGAGTGACCGCGGCGTGACACGTATCCCCTGCCAGTCGACGCAGAGGTCGGCGCGGCTAGCTTTTCCCTCTCACGCAACGCCCGCGCAGGTCGCCCCGCAGAGGTCGGCGCGGCTAGCTTTTCCCTCTCACGCAACGCCCGCGCAGGTCGCCCCGCAGAGGTCGGCGCGGCAAGCTTATCCCTCTCACGCAACGCCCGCGCAGGTCGCCCCGCAGAGCTCGGCGCGGCAAGCTTTTCCCTCTCACGCAACGCCCGCGCAGGTCCCCCTCCGAGCGGTAGAGATCGCGTCGCTCGCGGCGTGATTCGGTGCACCGGCCCGACTCTGGTGCCGACGCCCCGCCCGGCGCAGATGGCGCAGCCGGCCGGCAGATGCCGCGCGTGGGACCGGGCGACCCCGCACCCGAGATGGGTGGCCCGCGCTCGGCGACTCGCTGACCCGCGTACCCACGACGGTTCTTGGTGCAGGTGACTCCACCGTCACGACTGCAGCCTCGATGCGCGTCCTCCTCTCAAGGACGGCCGCCAGCGCAAACGTGGGTCGTTCCACGTGAAACATGCTCCGAATCGGCCAGGGGTCGGTTGGCCGGCGCGCAAGGTGGGCGGGCCGGTTCCACGTGATCACATCGGTGCGCACCGACCCGGGAGCGCGGACCCCGGCGGTTGCCAACCGATTCGGACGCGCCCGCCCTGATCCTTCGCGGGAACTGTGCGGCGTGGTGCGCCCCCGACGCGCGCCAGTGCATCGGCGGGCGCAACCGACAGACGCCTGGGTTTCACGTGAAACGTGTGGACGCCACACGCCCCGAGGTGGCTGCCCGACGATCGGCCTCGGAGACGGTCATCGAAGACGCCGCTTGTGCGCAGGCCCTGAGACCGCCCCGCCCTCGGCTCGCTCCATCGCGGTCGCAGCCGGTGCACTGCGAAGAGGACGCGCGAGTACGTGAGGTTCCACGTGAAACAGCGCCATCTGGCCGCCGCGATGAGCCTGCGAGCGCAACTCCCGGGGGCGAGAACTCTCCCTGCGCATCCCGTCGCCACCCGATCGCCCACACCGATCCGCGGTGTTCCACGTGAAACACCGTCCCCGGGCAGAGGCATCGAAGACACCGGTCGATCAGTGGCCACCATCGACAGCAGGCCCGACCGCGGAACTCCGACGCCGCCAACGCCACTCCTGATGCGACCACTGCACGTCCTGTCAGACCGCCAGAGGCCCACGCCGCTATGGCCCGGCCACCCGGCGCTCCCGGGCCCCAAATGCCGGTTCCGCCGTCGTCCCGTCGCCCCGTCCTCTGGGAAACCGCACCAACCCGCGAGAGCGGCACCCAGCACGAAGTACGAGAACCTGCCCGACGCGACACCACGCCCGCACCGACCTACCGCGCCAGCACCACCGCCGCCACACCGCGGAGGCTCCCTACGAGACGACCAAAAGCGGCGCACCTCTCACGGTGCACCGCCCTTGGTCGGAAGTACGAGAGCAGAGCCCGTCAGGCCTGCCGGATCACCACGTGCCGAGCCGGCTCGACGCCCTCGGAGTCGCTCACGAGCCCGGCGGCAGCGGCGGTGTCGTGGACGACCTTCCGCTCGAACGGGTTCATGGGAGCGAGCGCGACGGGAGCGCCGGACTCGCGCACCTTGGCGATGGCGGTCTCGGCGACGGCGACGAGCTCGGTGCGGCGGGCAGCCCGGTAGCCGGCGACGTCAAGCATGAGCCGGCTCCGCTCCCCCGTCTTGGTCTGGACGGCGAGGCGGGTGAGCTCCTGGAGCGCGTCGAGCACCTCGCCGTCACGTCCGGCGAGGCGCCGGAGCGAGCGGTCGGCGGGGTCTTCGGACACGATCTCGACGGCGGCGCGGCCGTGGTCGATGTCGATGTCGATGTCACCGTCGAGGTCGGCGATGTCGAGGAGCTCCTCGAGGTAGTCCGCCGCGATCTCGCCCTCTTCCTCGAGGCGCTTGGTGCTGGACGACTCGGCCGGGGCGTCCGGCGAGGTTGACGTCATGGGGTCTCCGATCGGATCAGCTGCGCGTGCGCTACTTCTTGGGCTTGGTCGGCGTCTTCGACGACGGCTTGGACCGGCCGGGGCCGTCGTCGTCGGGGCCGGTGGAACGGGGCGTCGACGAGGACGAGGGGCTCGAGCCGCCGCCGGAGCCTGATGGAGTCGGGCCGGGCGTGCCTGCGGGTCGGGCCTTGTTGCGGTCCTTGCGCTTGGGCTGCTGGCGCTGCCCGGTGCGCGGCGCGTCCTCGACGATGACGGCGCGGGGGGCGGCGTCGTCGGTCTCGGCGATGACCCCGCGGGCGGCGGCCTTGCGAGCCTTGCGCTCGAGCAGGGCCTTCTCGGCCTGGGAGCCGGGGGCCGGCATGCGTCGGATCGTGTAGAACTGCTGGCCCATCGACCACAGGTTGGTGGTGGTCCAGTAGATGAGCACACCGATCGGGAAGTTCACGCCGGAGAACGCGAAGATCAGCGGCAGGACGTAGAGCAGCACCTTCTGCTGCTGCGCCATGGGGCCCTGGAGCGCGGCGGGCGGCATGTTCTTCATCGTCAGCTGGCGCTGCGTGAGGAACGTCGTGGCGGACATCGCGACGATGAGCACGATCGTGACGACGCGGATGTGCCAGTTGTCGCCGGCCTGCATGAAGGTGCCGGACAGCGGGGCACCGAAGATCGTCGCGGACTCCGCCGACGCGGCGAGCTCCTGGGTCATGGGCCCGATGTGGTCGCCACCGGGGTACGTGCCGTCGGCCAGTGCGGGCAGCGAGCTGAGCACGCGGAAGAGCGCGAAGAAGATCGGCGACTGGAGCAGGATGGGCAGGCAGGACGCGAACGGGTTCGTGCCGTGCTTGCGGTAGAGCTCCATCGTCTCGCGGCTCATGGCCTCACGGGACGCGGGGTCGGTCTTCCCCTTGTACTTCTTCTGGATCGCCTGCATCTCGGGCGCGAGCATCTGCATGCCGCGGGACGCCTTGATCTGCTTGAAGAACAGCGGGATCAGCAGGATCCGGATGACGATCACGAGGCCGACGATCGACAGCGACCATGCGGCGCCCCCGTCGGGGTCGAGCCCCAGGTCGGAGAGCAGCGAGTGGAACCAGACCATGATCGCCGCGACGACAACCATGATCGGTTTGAGCAGACCGTCGAACCACGACATGTGGCAGAGCTCCTCGGTGGTGGATCGGTGCTGGGGTCAGTGGGCTGACGGTGCCACGTCGATGTGACGGTGCGAGTGGTGCGGCCGTGCTGGGGGAACGTCGTCCACGCCGCCCGGGTTCCACGGGTGGCAGCGGAGCAGCCGTCGCGCGGCGAGCCAGGTGCCGTAGACCGCGCCATGACGGGTCACGGCGATGACGGCGTACTGCGAGCACGACGGGTAGAACCGGCAGGTCGGCGGTGTCATCGGCGAGATGAACTGCTGGTAGCCGCGGAGCAGGAGGAGCAGCACCTGAGCGGGCAGGCGCACGATCAGGTGGGCCACTCGTCCGAGAGTCATGGGACGACTACGCCTGGGCTCGGCGCGCGTACCGCCGCCGGGCACCGTCGAGAGCGGAGTCGAGGTCGGCGCCGAGGTCCTCGTACGGACGCACCGCGGCAGCGGGCAGCGCCCGCACCACCACGCCGGCGTCCGGCGGGAGCGCCCCGAGACGGTCGCGCACCAACGCCCGCAGGCGTCGCTTGACGAGGTTCCGTGTCACGGCCGTGCCGACCGCCTTGGACACGACAAGACCGACCACCGGGCCATCGGCTCCGGGGTCGGTCCTGGTCGTCAGATGCACCACGAGGGTGTCCCGTCCGCTGCGCGCACCGCGTCGCACCGCCTGCTCGAAGTCGGCAGCGCGGCGCATGCGGTGCGCAGCGGGCAGCACCGACGCTGAGGTCAGGCCGAGAGCTCCGCGCGGCCCTTACGGCGACGCGCGGCGAGGATCGCGCGGCCCGCACGGGTGCGCATGCGCAGGCGGAAGCCGTGCGTCTTGGCGCGGCGCCGGTTGTTCGGCTGGAAGGTGCGCTTGCTCACGAGAGTCTCCAACTACTTCGGGTTGGGCCTCGCGCGAGTCCGCGCGGGGCCTGGTCTGTCGCCGGGCTCGACCGCTCCGGGAACACACGCGGTGCGTGCGATCGGCGTCAGGGCGCGCCAGCAGGAGCCGTCAGGAAGGCTGACCCACGGTACGCGGCCGGGTCGCAGCCGGTCAAATGCGTCAGGAGGTCACCCGGTCAGGGCCCTCCACCGCGCGACGCCCGGCGACTAGCATCGTCCGTCGTCGTGCCGCTGCCCACATCTGTGGAACGCGGAGGGTGCTCGTCCCCATGCAGACGCGTGGTGACCGAGCACGACGCGGCGGACCGCCGCTCACAGGTGTGGACAAGTGTGTGGACAACTCCCGGCGTGCGAGACTCGAGCACCCGCGATCGAACAGCCGAGGTAGGACGTGTCACAGGACGAAGAGCTGGCCCGTGTCTGGGGTCATGTGGTGTCGACCCTCGAGGGCAGCCCGGACATCACGCCGCGCCAGATCGCGTTCGTGCGGCTGGCACGCCCCCTGGGCCTTCTCGACGGCACCCTCCTCCTCGCGGTCGGCAACGACCTGACCAAGGACTACCTCGAGACGCGGGTCCGCTCCGAGGTCACCGACGCTCTGAGCGACGCGCTCGAGCGCGAGGCCCGCTTCGCGATCACGGTCGACCCCGACATCGTCGAGGACGCTCCCCCGGCGCTGCGCGTCCTGCCGCCGTCGACGGACCAGCGCGCCGACGGCTACGAGAGCCCGGCCCCCGTCGAGCGTCCGGACCTGTCCGTGGTGCACGACGACGACCTGCGCGAGGACGTCCCGGCGTTCGAGGCCGGCCGTCGCCTCATGGCGGTGAGCGACAGCACCGTTCCCGGCCGCAAGCAGGCCGCCGAGCCCGCGCGCCTCAACCCCAAGTACCTGTTCGAGACGTTCGTCATCGGCAGCTCCAACCGGTTCGCCCACGCGGCGGCGGTCGCGGTCGCCGAGGCGCCGGCCAAGGCCTACAACCCGCTGTTCATCTACGGCGACTCCGGTCTGGGCAAGACGCACCTGCTGCACGCCATCGGCCACTACGCGCAGAACCTCTACCCGAGCGTGCGCGTGCGGTACGTGAACTCGGAGGAGTTCACGAACGACTTCATCAACTCGATCTCGGAGGGCAAGGCGGGTGCGTTCCAGCGCCGCTACCGCGAGGTCGACGTGCTCCTCATCGACGACATCCAGTTCCTGCAGGGCAAGGAACAGACGATGGAGGAGTTCTTCCACACGTTCAACACGCTCCACAACGCGAACAAGCAGGTCGTGATCACGTCCGACCTGCCGCCGAAGCAGCTCAACGGCTTCGAGGACCGGATGCGTTCGCGGTTCGAGTGGGGTCTCATCACCGACGTCCAGCCGCCGGACCTCGAGACCCGTATCGCGATCCTGCGCAAGAAGGCCGGCAGCGAGAAGCTGCAGGCGCCGCCGGACGTGCTGGAGTACATCGCGAGCAAGATCTCGACGAACATCCGGGAGCTCGAGGGCGCGCTGATCCGGGTGACGGCGTTCGCGAACCTGAACCGCCAGCAGGTGGACCTGTCGCTCGCGGAGATCGTGCTCAAGGACCTCATCACGGACGACCAGACGACGGAGATCACGGCGACGCAGGTGATCGGTCAGACGGCGGCGTACTTCGGACTGACGATCGAGGACCTGTGCGGCTCGAGCCGCTCGCGGGTGCTGGTGACGGCGCGGCAGATCGCGATGTACCTGTGCCGCGAGCTCACGGACCTGTCGCTGCCGAAGATCGGCCAGGCGTTCGGCGGCCGCGACCACACGACCGTGATGCACGCGAACCGCAAGATCCGCGAGCTCATGGCGGAGCGCCGGTCGATCTACAACCAGGTCACCGAGCTGACCAACCGGATCAAGCAGCAGAGCCGGGGCTGACGGCGCCCGTTTTCGGTGCCGGACGACGTGTTCGCCCGGTCGTCTCCCCAGAAGTTATCCACAGCATCCACAGGCACCTGGGGATGCTTGTGACGACATTCACCCGATCGGAGCAGGACGGCGCCGTGCCGAGCGCAGGCGCGTCCGCGACGCTCTGACCTGCACAAACGGTCAGAAACCCCGAACTCGGACGAGCCGTCGCGGACAAATCGGGCCGAACCCGATGAGACAACTCTCACCGTCGAATCGATGCGATGGGCTTGACCGCAACTCTCAGGCGCCGAGTGAGACATGCATGGGACGAATGTTCACACCTGTGCACACACCTGTGGACGACGGTGGATGAAGGCCCGTCCACATGTGGACCAAGGGGGTGTGGACGGTGGACGGGGACGGGCGACCTCGCGGTCGTCCACCGTCGTCCACGACCGAGGGCCGGCCACGCACACAGCGGGTCCACATGCGGAACGGACGCTGACCTGCACGGACGGGCGAGATCCACACGATGCACACCCCCGATGACGACGACGACCCTTCCCTGTCTGCTGGATCCACACACCGCCGTTGTGCGGACGACGGGGCCGGGCGGGCGACCCACGTCGCCGCTGCACGTGCCGGGCAGAGGCTCTGTACCGAGCGTCGGACCTCTCGCGTAGTGTTCGCCTGACGCCTGTCCCGCCCTGACGGACCGACGCCCGGGAACGGGTCGACGACGAGTCGCGGCGGACGAACGAATCGCCACGCCCCGTGCGCACGACGACCGTGCGAGCCGGGTCGCCGGACAGGCCCGAACGACGAGAGGTGACGCATGAGGTTCCGGGTCGAACGTGACGTTCTGGCCGACGCCGTCACGTGGACGGCGCGCAGCCTGCCGACCCGACCGCCCGTCCCCGTGCTCGCCGGCGTCCGCATCGAGGCGGACACCACGGGCACCATCCAGCTCTCGAGCTTCGACTACGAGGTCAGCGCCCGGTCGCAGATCCCCGCGGACGTGAGCGAGCCCGGCACCGTCCTGGTCTCGGGTCGTCTGCTGGCGGAGATCTCCCGCGCGCTGCCGGCCAAGCCGGTCGACGTGGTGCTCGAGGGCACCAAGGTCGTCGTCACCTGCGGCGCGAGCCGGTTCACGCTCCTGACGATGCCGGTCGAGGACTACCCCAACCTGCCCGCCATGCCCGCGACGGCCGGCACGGTCGACGGCGACGAGCTCACGCACGCCGTCGCCCAGGTGTCGGTGGCCGCGAGCCGGGACGACACGCTGCCCCTGCTCACGGGCGTGCGCGTCGAGATCGAGGGCGAGAAGGTCACGTTGCTCGCGACCGACCGCTACCGGCTCGCGCTGCGCGAGCTGACGTGGAAGCCGGCCAGCCCGGACATCTCGACGGTGGCCCTGGTCCGCGCTCGCACGCTGTCGGACGCGGCGAAGTCGCTCGGCAGCGCCGGGTCGGTCACGGTCGCGCTCTCGACGGGTGCGGGCGTCGACCTCATCGGCTTCGAGGCCGCGGGCCGGCAGACGACGAGCCTGCTCGTCGACGGCGACTACCCGGCCGTCCGGCGCCTGTTCCCCGACGAGACGCCGATCCACGCGGTCGTCCTCACGCAGGCGCTCGCCGACGCGGCCAAGCGTGTCGCGCTCGTCGCCGAGCGGAACACCCCGATCCGGCTGTCGTTCACCGAGGGTCAGGTCGTGCTCGACGCGGGCCAGGGCGACGACGCGCAGGCGTCCGAGGCCCTCGAGGCGACGCTCGTGGGCGACGACATCTCGGTCGCGTTCAACCCGCAGTTCCTGCTGGACGGCCTCAGCGCGCTCGACACGACGTTCGTGCGGCTGTCGTTCACGCACCCGAACAAGCCGGTCGAGTTCACCGGGCAGGAGTCGCTCGAGGGCGAGGACCTGCAGGAGTACCGCTACCTGCTGGTCCCCATCCGCTTCGCCAGCTGAGCGACGGCCCGGGAACGGCGGCCGCAGCGGCGACCGTCGGATGGCCCCGCACCGGGTGCCGAACGGCGTCGGCAGCCGAGCAGCACGGCAGCACGGAGGTGCACCGGTCCGGCGCTGGTGCACCGACGCCGCGGCTGGGGCAGAGTGACGCTGGGGTGACACGGGATCGGCCGGCTCACGGTCGTCGAGGAGAGGCGAAACGCCATGCACATCGGTCTGGTCGGACTGGGCAAGATGGGCGCGAACATGCGGCAGCGCATGCGTGCCGCCGGCATCGAGGTCACGGGCTTCGACCGGAACCCGGACGTCACCGACGTCCCGTCGCTCGAGGCACTCGTCGAGGCGTTGCCGGCGGGTGAGCGGGTCGTCTGGGTGATGGTCCCGTCGGGCAACATCACCGACGCGGTCATCCGCGACCTCGCCGGCCTCCTGACCAGCGGCGACATCGTCATCGACGGCGGCAACTCGTACTACCAGGACGACCAGCCGCACGCCGATCTGCTGGCCCAGAACGGCATCGGGTTCCTCGACGCCGGCGTCTCGGGCGGCGTGTGGGGCCTGGCCAACGGGTATGGCCTCATGGTCGGCGGCGACGCCTCCCTCGTCGAGCGGGTCATGCCGGTCTTCGACGCGCTGCGCCCCGAGGGCCCGCGCGAGGAGGGCTTCGTGCACGCCGGCGCGGTCGGTGCGGGCCACTTCGCGAAGATGGTGCACAACGGCATCGAGTACGGCCTGATGCAGGCGTACTCGGAGGGCTACGAGCTGCTCGCCGCGAAGGACCTGGTCACCGACGTGCACGGGACCATGAAGGCGTGGATCCGCGGCACGGTCGTCCGCTCGTGGCTGCTGGAGCTGCTCGTCCAGGCGCTCGAGCAGGACCCGGGCCTCGCGGAGATCGACGACTGGGTCGAGGACTCGGGCGAGGGCCGGTGGACGGTCGACGAGGCGATCGACCTGGCGGTGCCCGCGCCGGTGATCTCGGCGAGCCTGTTCGCGCGCTTCGCCTCCCGCCAGGAGGAGTCGCCCGCGATGAAGGCGGTCGCGGCGCTGCGTCAGCAGTTCGGTGGCCACGCGGTGAAGCCGGCCGGTACGACGGGCCCGGTCACCAGCACGACCCCGGTGCCGAACGCCGCGGTCCCGCCGTCCGCGTAAGGGCCCGATGTACGTCGCGCACCTGTCGCTCACCGACTTCCGGTCGTACCCGCAGGTCGAGCTCCCGCTCGACCCGGGCATCACCGCGCTCGTCGGGCCCAACGGGCAGGGCAAGACGAACCTGGTCGAGGCGATCGGCTACATGGCGACGCTCGGCAGCCATCGGGTGCCGTCCGACGCGGCGCTCGTCCGCGCCGGCGCGACCAGGGCCGTCGTCCGCACACGGGTGATCCGGGAGCTCGACCCGGGCAACCCGCGCGCGACGCTCGTCGAGATCGAGGTCACGCCCGGCAAGGCCAACCGGGCCCGCGTGAACGGCGGCTCGCCCAGCCGCGCGCGTGACGTGCTCGGCATCCTGCGCACCGTGCTGTTCGCTCCGGAGGACCTCGCCCTCGTCAAGGGTGACCCCGACGGCCGCCGGCGGTTCCTCGACGACCTGCTCGTGCAGCTCACGCCCCGCATCGCCGGCGTCGTGCAGGACTACGACCGGGTGCTGCGGCAACGGTCGGCGCTGCTCAAGTCCGCGGGTGCCGCGATGCGCGGGAGCCGCAGCGGTGCGGACCTGCGCACGCTCGACGTGTGGGACGCCAAGCTCGCGCAGACGGGCGCGCAGCTCGTCGTCGCCCGCCGCGACCTCGTCACGGAGCTGGCACCCCGGGTCGCGGAGGCGTACGAGCAGGTCAGCTCGGGCCAGGGCGAGGCCGTCATCACGTACAAGGCGTCCCTCGACGCGGCGCTCGGCGAGGACGCGTCAGCGGACCCCGCCACCACCGAGCTCGTCGAGGCCCAGCTGCTCGAGGCCATGGGCCGGCTGCGCAGCAAGGAGATCGAGCGCGGCGTGAGCCTCGTCGGGCCGCACCGCGACGACCTCGTGCTGACTCTCGGCGGCCTGCCGGCGAAGGGGTACGCGAGCCACGGGGAGTCGTGGTCGTACGCGCTGGCGCTGCGGCTCGCGTCGTACGGCCTGCTGAGCGACGACACGACGGGCGCGGACTGGGGACGCGACGGCGAGCCGGTGCTGATCCTCGACGACGTGTTCGCGGAGCTCGACACCCGCCGGCGCGACCGTCTGGCGGAGCTCGTCGCCCCCGCGCGGCAGGTGCTCATCACCGCGGCGGTCCCGGGAGACGTGCCGGAGCCGCTCGCGGGCGGCCGCGTGGACGTGATGGCGGGCGAGGTCGCCCGTGTCCTCTGAGGACGACGACGCGCTCCTCCCCCCGGTCCGCCCCCGGCCCGTCGAGGGCGCTCCCCTGCGGGACGTGGTCGACCTGGTGCCCGAACGTCAGGTCGCGGCCGCGGCGCTCAACCGCGCCAAGGAGGCGGCGAGAGCCAAGGGCCTGCGCCCCGGCGACGCCCCACGACGACGGCCGCTGATCGACACCACGGGCACCGCGGGCGCCGGCCCGCGCGACCCGCAGGCGGTCGGCGACAGCCTCGGCGCGCTCGTCGGGCAGTTCGGCTGGGGCACCGGCCTGGTGTCGGGCACGCTGCAGCACCGGTGGGCGGAGCTGCTGGGTCCCGAGGTCGCGGAGCACTGCGCGTACGTGTCGCTCGACGCGGGCGTGCTCACGGTGCAGGCGAGCTCGACGAGCTGGGCGACGCACCTCGGGTGGGCGACGCCGACGATGCTGCAGCGGTTCGCGGCCGAGCTCGGCGAGGGCGTCGTGTCGGAGGTGAAGGTGCTCGGACCGTCCGGACCGGGGTTCGGCAAGGGCCGCAGACGGGTCCAGGGCCGGGGTGTGCGGGACACGTACGGATAGGGCCTGGGGACAACCGGTGGAGAAACCCGGTTGTGGGCCCTCCGGCAGGTAGACTCAGGAGGTCATTCCTGGCGCGTCTGTGCCGGTCTAGACACGAGAACGCCAGCGTCATGGAGTGATCCGCCCTCCGAGTGGTCGTGCGGGGCCCTCCGTCGCGTGTGACAACTTGAGGAGTACCACCGCCTGTGGCCGACGAGAGCAGCTCCGCCGACGAGACCACCCCCGAGGTCGACCCGGCCGAGCAGACCCCCACCACCAGCGCCACGAACAGCGGCTACGACGCCAGCAACATCACGGTGCTCGAGGGCCTCGAGGCCGTCCGCAAGCGACCCGGCATGTACATCGGGTCGACCGGTGAGCGCGGCCTGCACCACCTCGTGTACGAGGTCGTCGACAACTCCGTCGACGAGGCGCTGGCCGGGTACTGCGACCACATCGAGGTGACGCTGCTGGCAGACGGCGGCGTGCGCTGCGTCGACAACGGCCGTGGCATCCCCGTGGCGATCCACCCGACCGAGGGCAAGCCGACCGTCGAGGTCGTCATGACGATCCTGCACGCGGGCGGCAAGTTCGGCGGCGGCGGGTATGCGGTGTCGGGCGGTCTGCACGGCGTCGGCATCTCCGTGGTGAACGCGCTCTCGACGCGCGTCGAGACGATCGTCAAGCGTGACGGCCACGTCTGGGAGATGGACTTCGCGAACGGCGGCAAGCCGGTCGGCGACATCCGCAAGGGCGCGGCGACGGACGAGACGGGCACGCAGCAGACGTTCTGGCCGGACCCGGCGATCTTCGAGACGACGGAGTTCGACTTCGAGACGCTGCGGTCGCGCTTCCAGCAGTACGCGTTCCTCAACAAGGGCCTGCAGCTCACGCTCACCGACGAGCGTCCGCAGCACACCGGCACCGAGGACGAGGTCACGGCGGCCGACGACGCCGACGAGCAGCAGCACTCGCGCTCCGTCACCTACAAGTACGACGGCGGCCTCATGGACTACGTCGCGCACCTCAACGCGGCGAAGAAGGTCGAGCTCGTCCACCCCGAGGTCATCGACATCGAGTCGGAGGACAAGGAGCGCCGCATCTCGGTCGAGATCGCGCTGCAGTGGACGAGTGCCTACTCGGAGTCGGTGCACACGTACGCGAACACGATCTCGACGACCGAGGGCGGCACGCACGAGGAGGGCTTCCGTGCGGCGATGACGTCCCTGATCAACCGGTACGCGCGCGACAAGGGCATCCTCAAGGAGAAGGACGACAACCTCACGGGCGACGACATCCGCGAGGGCCTCACGGCCGTCATCTCCGTCAAGCTCGGCGAGCCGCAGTTCGAGGGCCAGACGAAGACGAAGCTCGGCAACACCGAGGCGAAGAGCTTCGTGCAGTCGGTCGTGAACACGCAGCTCGGCGACTGGCTCGACAGCCACCCGAACGAGGCGCGCGACGTGATCCGCAAGTCGATCCAGGCCGCGACGGCCCGCATGGCCGCCCGCAAGGCGCGCGAGGCGACCCGCCGCAAGGGTCTGCTCGAGTCGGGCGGCATGCCCGGCAAGCTCAAGGACTGCCAGAGCAACAACCCCGCCGAGTGCGAGGTGTTCATCGTCGAGGGCGACTCGGCCGGCGGCTCGGCGGTCCGCGGGCGCAACCCGCGGACGCAGGCGATCCTGCCGATCCGCGGCAAGATCCTCAACGTCGAGCGTGCGCGCCTCGACCGGGCCCTGGGCAACCAGGAGGTCCAGGCGCTGATCACAGCGTTCGGCACGGGCATCGGCGAGGACTTCGACATCGCCAAGCTGCGGTACCACAAGATCGTGCTCATGGCCGACGCCGACGTCGACGGCCAGCACATCCGCACGCTGCTGCTCACGCTCCTGTTCCGCTACATGCCGGAGCTCATCACGCAGGGCCACGTCTACCTGGCGCAGCCACCGCTGTACCGCATCAAGTGGACCAACGCGGAGCACGACTACGTGTACTCCGACCGCGAGCGGGACGCGTTCGTCACCGAGGGGCAGGCCAACGGCAAGCGGCTGCCCAAGGAGAACGCGATCCAGCGGTACAAGGGTCTCGGCGAGATGGACTACTCGGAGCTGTGGGAGACCACGATGTCGCCCGAGCACCGCACGCTCCTGCAGGTGACCCTCGACGAGGCCGCCGCGGCCGACGAGATCTTCTCGGTCCTCATGGGCGAGGACGTCGAGTCCCGCCGCTCGTTCATCCAGCGCAACGCGAAGGACGTGCGGTTCCTCGACATCTGAGGACCGAGCACGCTCGCCCGCACAGACAGCAGCAGACAGAAGGAACCACGTGACCGACATCCCGAACGGCGACGGCATCGAGCACGGCCGGATCGACCAGGTCGACCTGCAGCTCGAGATGCAGCGGTCGTACCTCGACTACGCGATGTCCGTCATCGTCGGCCGCGCCCTGCCCGACGTGCGCGACGGCCTCAAGCCGGTGCACCGGCGCGTGCTGTACGCGATGTACGACGGCGGCTACCGGCCGGACCGGCAGTTCTCGAAGTGCAGCCGCGTCGTGGGCGACGTCATGGGCAAGTACCACCCGCACGGTGACACGGCGATCTACGACGCCCTCGTCCGCCTCGTCCAGGACTGGTCGCTGCGGTACCCGCTCGTCGCCGGCCAGGGGAACTTCGGCTCCCCGGGTGACGACCCGGCCGCTGCTCCGCGGTACACCGAGTGCAAGATGGCCCCCCTCTCGATGGAGATGGTGCGGGACATCGACGAGGACACGGTCGACTTCGGCGACAACTACGACGGGCGCACGCAGGAGCCGCTCGTCCTGCCCGCCCGGTTCCCGAACCTGCTGGTCAACGGCTCGGCCGGCATCGCGGTCGGCATGGCGACGAACATCCCCCCGCACAACCTGCGCGAGGTCGCCGACGGCGTCCAGTGGTACCTCGAGCACCCGGACGCGACCAAGGAGGAGCTGCTCGCGGCCCTCCTCACACGGATCAAGGGCCCGGACTTCCCGACGGGCGCGACGATCCTGGGCCACCGCGGCATCGACGAGGCGTACCGGACGGGCCGCGGCTCGATCACGATGCGCGCGGTCGTCGAGGTCGAGGAGATCCAGGGTCGCATCTGCCTGGTCGTCACCGAGCTGCCGTACCAGGTGAACCCGGACACCCTGGCGAAGAAGATCGCCGACCTGGTCCGCGAGAACCGGGTGCAGGGCATCGCCGACATCCGCGACGAGACGTCGGGCCGCACTGGCCAGCGCCTCGTGATCGTCCTCAAGCGGGACGCCGTCGCGAAGGTCGTGCTCAACAACCTCTACAAGCACACGCAGCTGCAGGACACGTTCGGCGCGAACATGCTCGCGCTCGTCGACGGGGTCCCTCGCACCCTGTCGATCGACGCGTTCGTGCGGCACTGGACCACGCACCAGGTCGAGGTCATCCAGCGGCGGACCCGTTACCGGCTGCGCAAGGCCGAGGAGCAGATCCACATCTTCCGCGGCTACCTCAAGGCGCTCGACGCGCTCGACGAGGTCATCGCGCTCATCCGCCGCTCCCCCGACGCCGACGAGGCACGCACGGGCCTCATGGAGCTGCTCGACGTCGACGAGGTCCAGGCCCAGGCGATCCTCAACCTGCAGCTGCGCCGGCTGGCCGCGCTGCAGCGCCAGCAGATCATCGACGACCACGACAAGCTCGAGGCGCAGATCGTCGAGTTCAACGCGATCCTCGCGTCCGACGAGCGGCAGCGCACGATCGTCAGCGACGAGCTGCGCGAGATCGTCGACAAGTACGGCGACGAGCGCCGCACGACGATCCTGCCGTTCGACGGCGAGGTGTCGGTCGAGGACCTCATCGCCGAGGAGGAGATGGTCGTCACCATCACCCGCGGCGGCTACGCCAAGCGGACCCGGTCGGACAACTACCGGGCGCAGCGTCGCGGCGGCAAGGGCGTGCGCGGCACGCAGCTGCGCGAGGACGACATCGTCGACCACTTCTTCGTGACGACGACGCACCACTGGCTGCTGTTCTTCACGAACCTCGGCCGCGTGTACCGGGCGAAGGCGTACGAGCTGCCCGAGGGCGGTCGCGACGCGAAGGGTCAGCACGTCGCGAACCTGCTGGCCTTCCAGCCGGGCGAGAAGATCGCGCAGGTGCTCGACATCCGCGACTACCAGCAGGCCGAGCACCTCGTGCTCGCGACGCAGCGCGGCCTCGTGAAGAAGACGCGCCTCGCGGAGTACGACTCGAACCGGACCGGCGGCGTCATCGCGATCAACCTGCGCGAGGACGAGGACGGCCTGCCCGACGAGCTCGTCAGCGCGCGGCTCGTGAACTCCGACCAGGACCTCATCCTGGTGTCCCGCAAGGGCCAGTCGGTGCGGTTCACCGCGTCGGACGAGGCGCTGCGGCCCATGGGCCGGGCCACGTCAGGCGTCACGGGGATGAAGTTCCGCGCGGACGACGAGCTGCTCGCGATGGACGTCGTGCGCGAGGACGCGTTCCTGTTCACGGTGACCGAGGGCGGCATCGCCAAGCGCACGGCGCTCACCGTCGAGAACTACCGGCAGCAGGGTCGAGGTGGCCTCGGCATCAAGGTCGCGAACCTGCCCGAGGCGAACGGTGACCTGGTCGGCGCGCTGGTCACGGACCTGGACGACGAGGTGCTCGTCATCATGGAGCGCGGCAAGATCGTGCGCTCCGCGACGTCCGAGGTGAACGCGACGGGCCGCACGACGCAGGGTGTCATCTTCGCGAAGCCGGACTCCGGCGACCGCATCATCGCGGTGGCCCGGAACACCGAGCGGCACCTCGCGGACGAGGCCTCGGGTACCGTGGGCGCCGAGAACGGTCACGGACCGGACGAGTCGGACGCCGCGGAGATCCCCGCCGGTGACGCCGTCACGGTCGTCGACGAGACCACCGACCCGACTGCGGAGGATGCATGACCGAGTCCACCCCGCCCTCGATCCCGCCGCGCAAGCGCCCGACGACCCCGGTGACGGCCGGCCGTCCGTCGGCGTCCGCGCGCGGGTCGGAGCCGGGCGCGGGTCGGACCGTCACGTCGTCGCCGAACGGCGAGCCGTCGAACGGGACGGCGTCGAGCGGTGCATCCTCGAACGGGACGCCCGCCGGCTCGTCCGCGCAGGCGCCCACGACGGGCAACGAGCCCCAGCGCACGTCGACGCGCGACGACCGGACCACCACGTCGCCGTCGACCCCCGTGCCCGGCGACGAGCACGACCAGCCCTCTCCCCTCATGGTCGCGGTCGACACCGCCACCGTGTGGTTCAAGAAGGCGGCCGGTGCCACGAGCACCGCGTTCGCCTCGGTCACCCGACCCCGTACCGAGGACCCGACCATGACCACTCCGGCCTCGGCACCCGCCGCAGGAGCTCCCCCGCGCACGTCCTCCCGTCCCGCACCCACCACGGGTGGGGTGCCGCGGACCACCGGGGCGGTGCCGCGCCCGGCGACGGGACGGATTCCGACGGTCGGCGGCGCACGCCGGGTCCGCCTCGCGATCTCGCGGGTCGACCCCTGGTCCGTGATGAAGCTGTCGTTCCTGCTGTCCGTGGCGATCGGCGTGATGATCGTGGTCGCGGCCGCGGTCGTGTGGCTGACGCTCGACGGCCTGCACGTGTTCACCAAGATCAACGACCTGGTCGTGCAGATCGTCGGCACGGAGAGCCCGATCGACATCCTGCAGTACGTCGAGTTCAAGCGGATCGTCTCGGGCGCGACGCTCGTCGCGGTCATCGACGTGTTCCTGCTGACGGCCCTGTCGACCATCGGGGCGTTCCTCTACAACATCGTCGCCGCGCTGGTCGGCGGCGTGCATGTCACGATGACAGACGAGTGACCGCATCCGGTTTGGGCGCGGCGCCTGCCCTGGGGTAGTCTCATCCGGCCGCACTCGGGTTCACCGGGTGATGCAACGGGCCTATAGCTCAGACGGTTAGAGCGCTTCCCTGATAAGGAAGAGGTCACAGGTTCAAGTCCTGTTAGGCCCACTCCCGACCCGTGGGGGATCGATGAAGAAGCTCCTGCTCCTCGTGGCGGTTGCCGCCGTCGGTTACGTCGTCTACCAGAAGCTCGTGCAGGACCGCGACGAGCGCGATCTGTGGGCAGAGGTCACCGACACCTTCGAGTGAGTCCCGCGCGGGGGGCTGCGGCGGATGCACGCCGCATCTCGGGGCCATGGCGCAATTGGTAGCGCACCTGCTTTGCAAGCAGGGGGTTAGGGGTTCGAGTCCCCTTGGCTCCACCCAGCACGTCGGGCGCAGCGAGCCGGTCAGTCCTCGCGGCGCCACCGCAGACCGAGAGCGACGAGCGCGCCGGTCGTCGCGATCTCGATCACCGAGAAGTACACGTAGTGCGGGCGCGGCCCGGAGCCGACGAACAGCGACCCCACCTGGACCACGGTCATGACCACGCCGGCGCCGACGGTCCCCCACCGGGCGACCCGGTGCGGCGCGACGCGGGACAGCAGCACCATGCCCATCGGGATCGTCATGAGCACGGCCGACGCGAGCAGGAAGCCGTCGGTGAGCTCGAGGCCGCCGACGGTGCCGTCGAGGATCGCGGCGAGGTCGGCGGGCACGAAGAAGCCGA
Organism: Actinomycetes bacterium; assembly: GCA_023390875.1. GTDB lineage: Bacteria > Actinomycetota > Actinomycetes > Actinomycetales > Cellulomonadaceae > Cellulomonas. Next base: position 894 of record JAEWCA010000028.1, on the reverse strand, counting down.
GCACGTCGCAGTACAGGTAGCACAGGACGGCGAACAGCCACAGGGCCGAGACGACGGTCCGTGGGCTGTTCCTGGTGGTCGTGATCGGCGGCTGCGGTGCGGTCAGGGTGGTCACGAGATCCTCCTCGGGGGTGCTGCCTTACGGTGTAAGGCGAACGTACAGCGTAAGATCAGCAGGTCACAAGGGGGTTCCATGCCGCCAGTCCGCGAGGCGCTCAGCCGCGACCGGGTCGTCGCCGCCGGTGTCGCGATCGCCGACGCCGACGGCCTCGCCGCCGTCACGATGCGCCGCGTCGCCGCCGAGCTCGAGTGCGAGGCCATGTCGCTGTACCACCACGTGCCGAGCAAGGACGCGCTGCTCGCCGCGCTCGCCGACGAGGCCACCCGCCTCGTCGTGCGCGAGGCCGCCGCGATCACCGCCGACTCGTGGGTCGACGCCGTGCGCCGCCGGTGCCTCGCCGCACGCGACGTCATGGTGCGCCATCCCTGGGCGCCCGGGCTGATCGGCACCCAGCAGCAGACGCCGCCGTCCGCGTGGGCGCTCTACGAGCAGCTCGTCGGGACGCTCACCGAGGCCGGTGTCGACGACGACCTCGCGCACCGGGCGATCCACTCGCTCGGGTCGATGGTGTTCGGGTTCAGCACCGAGCTGTTCGAGCCCGACGGCGACGCCGCGCCCGACCCCGACACGATGTCGTCGATCGCGCAGCAGATGCCGAACCTCGCCCGCATGGCCGCGTCCGTGGTGCACGAGGTCGACGGCGCGCTCAGCGTGTGCGACACCCGGGCCGAGTTCGAGTTCACGCTCGGGCTCGTGCTCGACGGTCTGGAGCGCGAGCGGGTCCGGCGGGCCGCCCGCTAGTCGACACCGGGTGGCTCCGCGGGCACGGCGGC
>JAEWCA010000564.1 GCA_023390875.1 Actinomycetes bacterium | reverse complement strand
CAGCGCGGCCTCGCGGTTGCGCAGCTGCGACCGGTGCTCCGACGCGGCGACGGTCAGCACGTCCCCGCGCAGCCGGCCGGCCAGCCGCTCGCGCACCCGGGCCTCCTGCTCGGCCACGGCCCACAGCACGGCGGTCAGGTCGACCGACAGCTCGGCCCGCGAGTCGGCGGTGTTGACCGACTGGCCGCCCGGCCCGCTGGACCGGGAGAAACGCCACGAGAGGGCGTCGTCGGGAAGGACGACACCCCCTCGCAGGGCGATCGGGCCGGTCATGTCAGACGAGCCGTCACTCGTGCTGCCACGAGTGCCAGAGCGCCGCGTAGTCGCCGCCCGCGGCCACGAGCTCGTCGTGCGGCCCGATCTCGGAGATCCGCCCGGAGTCGACGACGGCGACCCGGTCGGCGTCGTGCGCGGTGTGCAGCCGGTGCGCGATCGCGACGACCGTGCGGCCCTCCAGCACGGCCGACAGGGACTTCTCGAGGTGCCGGGCCGCGCGCGGGTCGAGCAGCGACGTCGCCTCGTCGAGCACGAGCGTGTGCGGGTCGAGCAGCACGAGCCGCGCGAGCGCGACCTGCTGGGCCTGCGCGGGCGTCAGCGCGGCGCCGCCCGAGCCGACCTCGGTCGCGAGACCCTCGGGCATCGCGGCGACCCAGTCCCACGCCTCGACGGCCCGCAGCGCACGCTCCAGGTCCGCGTCGGTCGCGGTGTCGTCGGCGAGCCGCAGGTTGTCCGCGAGCGTCCCGACGAACACGTGGTGCTCCTGCGTGACGAGCGCCACGTGGCCGCGCAGGTCCTCGAGCGGCAGGTCGACGAGCGGCACGCCGCCGACCGTCACCGACCCGCCGGTGGGCGGGTGGATGCCGGCGAGCATGCGGCCGAGCGTGGACTTGCCGGCGCCCGACGGGCCGACGACGGCGAGCCGCTCGCCGTGCCGCAGGTCGAGGTCGATCGAGTGCAGCACGTCGTGCCCCTCGCGGTACGCGTACCGCAGGCCGCGCGCGCTGATGTCCTCGTCGGCCGGCGTGCCCTCGCGGGTCTGCCGGTCCTGGTCGACGAGCTGGACGCCGACGATGCGCGCGAGCGACGTCGCGGCCACCTGGATCTCGTCGATCCAGAAGATCAGCTCCCAGACGGGCCCGGTCACCTGGTACGTGTACATGACGATCGTCACGACCGCGCCGAGCGACACGTACCCGTTAGACGCCAGGTACCCGCCCCAGAGCAGCACGGCGACCGGTGCGAGCACGAACGCGAGGTCGATGCCGGGGAACAGGACCGTGCGCAGCCGCAGCGTCTCCTTCTCGGCGAGGAACGCCTCGTGCAGGTCGGCGTTCACGCGACGCATCCGGCGCGGGCCGAGCCGCAGCGCGTCGACGGTGCGGGCCCCCTCGACGGACTCCGTGATGGTGCCGTTGAGCGCGGCGTACGACGCCGACTCCCGCTGGTACGCGGGCGTCGCGCGCTTGAGGTACCAGCGCACGACGACGAGCATCCCGGGCACGCCGACGAACATCGCGAGCGCCACGAGCGGCGACATCAGCACGCTCGCGACGACCGTGAGCGTGATGGTGACCACGGCGACGATGACGCGCGGCACGCCGAACCGCACGGCGTGCTGCAGCCGGTTGACGTCGTTCGTCGTGCGCGCCACGAGGTCACCGGTCCCGGCTCGCTCGACCGTCGACAGCGGCAGCGACGTGACGGTCTCGATGAACTCCTCGCGGAGCTGCGCGAACACCATCTCGCCGAACACCATCGACGACTTCTGCGCGAACCGGATGAGCACCGTCTGCGCGAGCACGGCCGCGACGCCGAACGCGATGAGCCGATCGACGGCCGACACCGTCGTGCCGTCGTTCACGGCGTCGACGAGCCGGCCGAGCAGCCACGGGCCGGCGAGGCCCGCGACGGCGGCGAGCGTGTGCAGCGTCGCGATCTTCGTCAGCGGACGGCGGTGCGTGCGCAGCAGGTGGGCGGCGTACGCCCGCACGGCGGCCGTGTCGGCGATGGGCAGCTTCACGAGCGTCCTCCTCCCTGGGTCACGCTGTCCTGCTCCTGCAGCAGGTCGAGGTCGGCCTCGGCGGCGTCCTCGTCGAGGTGGCGGCCGACGACGCGGCGGTAGGCGTCGGCGGTGAGCGCACCGGCGGCGCCGGACAGCAGCTCGTCGTGCGTGCCGCGGGCCACGAGCTGCCCGTCCTGCACGAACTGCACCTCGTCGACGTGGTCGAGCACGAGCGGCGACGCGGTGACGACGAGCGTCGATCGTCCACGCCGGGCGTCCGCGAGCCGCGACGCGATCCGCGCCTCCGTGTGGGCGTCGACCGCGCTGGTCGGCTCCACGAGCACGAGGATCTCCGGGTCGAGCAGCAGCGCCCGGGCGAGCGCGACGCGCTGGCGCTGGCCGCCCGACAGCGACCGGCCCTTCTCGGGCAGCTCGCCCGCGAGCCCGTCGGGCACCGAGTCGAGCACGTCGTGCGCGTCGGCGAGCGCGACGGCCGCGAGCAGCCGGTCCTCGTCCTGGTCGCCGTGCACGTCGAGCTCCTCCGCGAGCACGCCCGAGAACAGGTGCGGCGTGGCCTCGGCGACGACGATCCGGCGCCGCACGTGGTCCTTGTCGATCTCCGCGAGCAGCACGTCGCCGAGCCGCACCGGGGTCTCGGCCTCGCCCTCGTCGTCGAACCGGCCGAGCCGGGTCGCGATGCGGGCCGACTCGTCCGGGTCGGCGCCGACGAGCGCGACGACGCGGCCCGGCTCGACGGTGACGCCGCTGGTCTCGTCGACGAGCGGCACGGCACCGTCGGGTGCCTGCGCCGTCGCCGGGCGCGCCCCCGTCGAGGGCACGACCTTGAGCACGTTGATGACCTTGCCGGCGCCGACGTGGGCGCGCGTCGCGGCCTGCAGCATCATCGTGGCGTTCTGCACGGGCCACGCGAGGAACGCGGCGTACCCGTACGTCGCGACGAGCTGGCCGGGCGTGATCTCGCCCGCGAGCGCCATGTGCGCACCGAGCCAGATGAGCGCCGCGACGAACAGGCCGGGGAGCAGCACCTGCAGCGCGTCGAGCCACGACTGGGTGGTCGCGACCGCGACGCCCCGCTCGCGCACGACCTGGGACTGCTCGCGGTACCGCGCGTTGAAGACGCTCTCGCCGCCGATGCCGCGCAGGATCCGCAGGCCGGAGACGGTGTCGGAGCCGAGCGTCGTCAGGCGGCCCGACGCCTCGCGCTGGGCGACCTGGCGACGCTGCAGCGGCTTGACGATCAGGCCGAGCGCGACCGCGACGGTCGGCAGGCCCAGCAGCACGACCAGCCCGAGCGTCACGGACAGCCGCAGCATGACGACGGCGGCGACGCCGTACGCGACGATGCTGCCGATGAACCGGGCGGCGACCGCGTAGACCTCGCCGATGCGCAGGGCGTCGTTCGCGACGGCGGAGACGACCTCGCCCGTCGGGAGCTCGGCGGTGATCGCGTGACCGGACCGCGACACGGTCTGCCCGACGAGCTGCGACGACGTGAACGCGGCGCGCAACCAGTTCGCGATGTCGTAGCGGTGCCCGACCGCGGACGCGGCGGCGCTCACGACGCCGAGCACGCCGAGCGCGCCGGCGGCGCGCCACAGGTCGGGGCCGAAACCGTGCGCGAGACCGCCGTCGATGGCCCGCCCGGTCAGTGCGGGCAGCGTCGCCTGGCACGCGAACATGAGGATGCCCAGCCCGACGGCGACGAGGAGGATGCCCCACTGCCGGCGGGCCAGCCACCACAGGAGCGCGACGGGTCCGGTCAGCGGCGGACTGCCGGGATCGTCGAGGGGGAGGGAGCGCACGAGGGACAACGTTACGTGCGGGTACCCACATGTCCGTCACCCATTTCTGGGACGACGAGCACCTCCGCGCCGTGCGGTGACGTCACGGCCGGGTGACCGGCACGTCCTCCACGGGCGGGAAGCCCGGCACCTCGACGGTGACGGTCGCGGCGGACGGGTCGATCGCCGGGAACGTCGCCGACAGCAGCTGGCCGATCCCCGAGAACTGCACCGGTGCCGTCGCGCAGGTGCACAGCGATCGGTCGTCGCCCTCGACGCCGGTCGTGCCGATCCACGGCAGGTAACGCTGCTCGCCGGTGGTGTCCACGATCGCGACGTCGCGGATGTCCCGCGCCAGCGGCCGCGACTGGTTGAACGCCGACAGGTCCAGCAGCGGGTCCGTGTCCTGCGTGTTGACCAGCGTGAACCGCACGAGCGTGCTGTTCTCCGTGGCGAGCACCTCGGTGACGTCGATGCGGCCCGGGATGTCCTTCGTACGGTCCGGCACCTTGCCCTCGACCGACCCGAGCACGTCCGACGAGCCGACGTCGCCGTCGAACACGCTGTCCTGCAGCTCGGCACGCGTCATCCCGTCGTCCTCGCCCGCGGGGGTGGACGGACGGGTGCCGGTGGGGGCGGGTGCGCCGTCCCCACCCGTGCAGGAGACGAGCACGAGCACCGCGCCGACGACGAGCACCACAGCGCCGACCAGGGACAGCCAGAGCTTCCTCACTTCGCCCCCTGCACGGAGTAGACGACGGTCACGCGGCGGTTGGCCTGCTTGCCCTCGTCGGTGTCGTTCGGTGCCACCGGCTCGGCCTCTCCCTTGCCGACGGCGGTGAAGGTCACCCCGCTGCCGGAGGAGGGTTGCAGCACGCCGACCACGGCGGTCGCCCGCTGCTCGGAGAGAGTCTGGTTGAAGGCGTCCGACCCGTCGGAGTCCGTGTGCCCGGTGACCACCACCTCTCCGGTACCGCGCTCCTTGATGTCCGCGGCGACGGCCGCCAGCGTCTGCTGGGCCTCCGGAGACAGCTCCGCGGAGCCCGACGCGAACAGCACGTTGGCGTCGAGCGTCACGGCCACCGCCTGCGGCGTCTCCACGACCTGCGCGGTCTGCGCGAGGTCCGACGAGCGCCGCGCGAGCACGAACGTGACCGCCGCCGTGTCCGCGCCGGACAGCTCGCTGCCCTGCGGGACGCTCGGCCAGCCGGCGCCCACGTAGGGGGCGGGCTCCTTGCTCACAGGTTCCAGCGCGCCGTCCTCGACGGGGACCTCGCCGGCGGCGGTGCCCCACGGCATCACGACCTGCACGGTCGCGACGTCCGCGGGGAGCTCGGGAAAGACGGCCCAGCCCACGCGCAGCTCGCCCGACTTCGAGTCGAGGTCGGAGGTGTCCGACGCGAACGTGGTGTCGCCCGTCCACAGCGGGCGGTACGCCGCCAACGAATGCGTGTCGACGAGCGCGAGGTCCACGCCGCGGTTGAGCTCGTACGGGAACGACGAGTTCGGGAAGGCGCGGCTGCCGTCGAAGTCGCCGGCCGCCTTCGAGCCGATCGAGTAGTAGAGCACCGTGCCGCCGTCCACCCGCCTCACGCCGTGCACGAGCCCGCGCACCTCAGGGTTCGTGTCGGTGTCGAACTCGTGGTAGACGAACCGGCCGAGGATGGGCGTCTGCTGGCCGTCGACGGTGACGACACCCGTGGGGACCTGGTCCCCGCCGGACGGGCTCGGGGTCGCCCCGAGCAGCAGACCGGCGGCGACCAGAGCGGTCGTCGCCGGGCCGAGACGGCGCAGCCAGCGTCTGGCCGGCATCAGGTGGTCCTTCCGGTGGGCGGACATTCGCAACGCATCGGACATCATGACACCAGCCGTGGCTCGAGCCCGCCCAGCCTGTCCACCCCGCGGTCCACGAGCGTGTCGATGTCGCCCGCGTGCACCGTGAAGCCGTCGTGCCCGTCGCACGAGAAGGTGAAGCCCCAGGTGCTGTAGATCGGCTCGGGGACGAACGTCGGCGTCGGGGTCGGCGTGGGGGTCGGCGTGGGGGTCGGCGTCGGCTCGGGCGCCGGGGGCGGCGAGGGCTCGG
>JAEWCA010000551.1 GCA_023390875.1 Actinomycetes bacterium | reverse complement strand
GGGCACCCGGATCGCTCCGGGTGCCCCCTTCGTCAGGTGAGCGTCAACCCTTGAGGAGTCCGGGGTCCTCCGGCGCGAGGCTCTCGAGGATGCGGTTGAGGTCCTGGACCGACGCGAACTCGACGGTCAGGCGACCCCGCGACTTGCCGAGGCTGACCTTGACCCGCGTCTCGAAGCGGTCGGACAGACGGGCCGCGAGGTGGTCCAGAGCCTCGTTCCGCTCCCCCGCACGCGGCCGCGCCCGACGCACCGGCGCGCCGTCGTCCACACCGAGCGCGACGATCTCCTCGACTGCCCGGACCGACAGACCTTCCGAGACGATGCGCTGCGCGAGCCGCTCGATCGCCGCCCCGTCGCTCAGGCCCAGCAGCGCCCGCGCATGGCCGGCCGAGAGGACGCCGGCCGCGACCCGCCGCTGCACGAGGGGCGGCAGCTTGAGCAGTCGCAGCGTGTTCGAGATCTGCGGCCGCGACCGGTGGATGCGCGTCGCCAGCTGCTCGTGCGTGCACCCGAAGTCGTCGAGCAGCTGCTGGTAGGCAGCCGCCTCCTCGAGCGGGTTCAGCTGCGCGCGGTGGAGGTTCTCGAGCAGGGCGTCCCGCAGGAGGTCCGAGTCCTCGGTGTCACGGATGATGGCCGGGATCGTCTCGAGGCCGGCGGCCTGCGTGGCGCGCCACCGACGCTCGCCCATGATGAGCTCGTAGCCGTCGCCGACCGACCGCACCACGACCGGCTGGAGGACGCCGATCTCCTGGATGGACCCGACGAGCTCCTCGAGCGCGTCCTCGTCGAACACGGTCCGGGGCTGCCGCGGGTTCGGCCGGATGGAACCCACGGGCAGCTCGGCGAAGGTCGCGCCTGGGACCGGGACCAGGCCGTCGACGTCGGGCAGCGCGGACGCGGCGCTGGGCTGAGTGACGCTGTGTGCCGTGAGGGCAGGCGTCGTCGTGCCGTTCGATCCGTGCCCGTCGCTCTCAGCGTCCACCGCGTCCACCACGGCAGGCGACGCGTCAACGCCCGCGCTGCTCGCTACCGCGGCCTGCCCGTTCGTCGTCGACGCGAGCTCACCGGCCGTCCCGGTCGCGCCGTCGCTCTGCGACACCGGCGAGCCGTTCGCGGGTGCCGTGGCGTGGGTGGTCGTCGTCGCACCGTCGGTCCCGCCGTCGGTGCTCCCGTCGGTCGGCCGCTCCGCGTCGATCACGGCCGTGGCCGTCTCGCCGTCCTTGCGTGCGTCCGGGAAGAACACGTCCACCGGGCGCTCCGCGCCGCTCGGCCGCTGACCGTCGAGCCCGGTCGGGATCAGCGCCCCGAGGCCCCGTCCCAACCCGCGCCGCTTCTCGCTCACTGCTCCTCCTGGGTGGCCGCCATGGCCGGCTCGTTCATGCGGCCCTCGTCGCGGTGCGACTCGTCGGCCTGGGTGTGGGGGTCACGACCGTTCGTCACGCCGCTGGCGTCGTGACCGTTCGCCGGGTTCGCCGTCGCAGGCGCGGCCGTCGCGTGCGCATCGCCCGGCGTGGTGCTCTCGCCGAGGCCGTCGGCACCTCGCTCGGCCAGCTCCCGCGCGGCTTCGAGGTACGCGAGCGCACCGGACGAACCGGCGTCGTACGTCATGACCGTCTGGCCGTAGCTCGGCGCCTCGGAGATGCGGACGGAGCGCGGCACCGTCGTCCGGAGCGTGCGCTCCGGGAAGTGCGTCCGCACCTCGCCCGCCACCTGCTGGGCGAGGTTCGTGCGCGCGTCGTACATCGTCAGGAGGATCGTCGACACGTGCAGCTCGGGGTTGAGGTGCGCCTGGATGAGCTGGATCGTCTTGAGCAGCTGGCTCAGACCCTCGAGCGCGTAGTACTCGCACTGGATCGGGATCAGCACCTCGCGACCGACGACGAATGCGTTGACCGTCAGCAGACCGAGACTCGGCGGGCAGTCGACGAACACGTAGTCGATCGGCGCCTGCCCGTTCTGGATCCGCCACTCCAGGTACGTGTCCAGCGCGTTCCGAAGACGGGTCTCGCGCGCCACCATCGAAACGAGCTCGATCTCCGCACCCGACAGGTCGATCGTCGCCGGCAGACACCAGAGGTTCTCGACGTCGGGACTCTGCTGGACCGCGTCCGAGATCGGTGCGCCCTCGACCAGCACCTCGTAGATCGACGGTGTCCCCGCGCGGTGTTCGACGCCCAGCGCGGTCGACGCGTTGCCCTGCGGGTCGTTGTCGAGCACCAGGACGTTGAGACCGGACTGCGCGAGCGCGGCAGCCAGGTTCACCGTGGTCGTCGTCTTGCCGACGCCGCCCTTCTGGTTGGCGACCGTGATGATGCGCGTCGACTGCGGTTGCGGGAACCGACGGCCACGGAGCTCGATGCGTCGCCGTGCGTCCTGCTGCAGCTCCGCCATGAGCGGTGTGTCCTCGGTGACCGCCGGCAGACTCTCGACGAGCGCAGCACGTCGCCCCTCGTCCGAGTCGAGACGGCTGGAGCGTCGCGCCCCAAGGGTGTCGTCTGAGGTCGTGGTGGTGGCCGCGGCGAGCTCGTCGGCCGGGAGGTGGGGCGCCTTGTCAGCGTCGGTCACGGGGTTCTCGTCGTTCCTGTCGTGCGTGGTCTCGGGCGAGTCTTCGCCGAGCTCGTCCGGAGGTGCTCCTGCCGGCGATCCAGTGTGAGGCACACCGGTGACAGCAGACGCCTGCCGTCCGTCCCGCTCCTGTCCGTCGACCGACGCTCCCCCGTGAACGTCGAGGTCAGCCGCCGCGGGCGTCGCCGTTCCACGTGAAACATCGCCCGCTGCGTGGGAGTCATGCGGCTGCTCGGCGGCTTCGGCGGCCGCGGCAGCAGCGCTGGCCACGAGCGGCGACCCGGCGTCGCTCGACTCCGCGATGGCGGCTGTGTGCGCAGCTGGCTGCTGCTCGGCAGCGATGGGCGCCCTAGACGCCGTGCGATGCAGACTCGGTGCCGCAGGCGCATCTGCGGCGGGTACGTGCTGCGCCGGCTCGGTGCTCGACGCTGGGCCATCGGGGGTTACCGCGGGCGTCTTCGGGCTGACAGCGCTTGCGTCGAGGGCTCCCGCCGCAGCTGCGGGGACGGCGGGCCCCCACGACGCGTCGCCGGTGACGGGCGCGGCAGGGCGCGGCACCTGGCCGACTGTGCCGAAGGCGGCTGCGGCTGTTTCACGTGAAACGAGCGGCGTCGGACCGGCCAGCGTCGGACTGCTCGTTTCACGTGAAACGACCGGTGCTGAGGCTGTCGCCTCCAGGCTCGATGTGGGCGCTCCGCGGACGGGGTCGATCGCCGGGCCTGGCTCCCATCCGTGGGGCGGCTGGCTCGGCGCGGCTGCGTCACCGCTGGTCACGGCCGCCGCGGCTGCTGACTCGGCAGACGTGGACGGGATCGGGTCTGCGCGACGCTTCTTCCTACCGAACACTCGTCACAGCCTCCCGTACGACGCGAACAACGCGAGTCTCTTCCACACCCTCGAGCGTGGATGCGGTGATGACCTCAGCCTGCCCGCCACCGAGCTTTCGCCCTACGTGCCGCGCCGCTTCGACCTCTTCTTCTGCCTTGCCGCCCTTGAGGGCGACCAGTGTGCCGCCCTTCCGCAGCAGTGGGAACGCCCACCGATAGAGCTTGTCCAGAGACGCGACGGCCCGGGCGGTCACAGCATCGCCGACGAGCGTGCCCTGGACGTCCTGGGCTCGACCGCGAAGGACGACGACGTTCGACAGGGCCAGCTCACTGGCGACCGCGGACAGCCAGTCCGTCCGCCGCTCCATCGGCTCGAGGAGGACCACCTCCGCGTCCGGCCGCATCGCCGCGATGACGACACCGGGAAGACCCGCTCCACTGCCGAGGTCGATGATCCGGCCCGACTGCGGCAGGAACGGCACCACCGCCGCCGAGTTCAGGATGTGGCGTTCCCAGAGCCGGGAGACCTCTCGCGGACCCACGAGTCCGCGCAGCACTCCCTCGCGAACGAGGAGGTCGTGGAATCCCTTCACCGACGGATACGCGGCACCGAAGAACGGTTCGAGGCGAGGATCGCCGTCGAGCGGGTCAGAGTCGTCGTTCGACCCTGCGTCACTCACCGTCACAGCCCATCCCCCGTCGTTTCACGTGAAACCATCGCCCTCGACGCCGCTTGCGGCGCGTCGCGCGATGTGGCGCCACCGGCCTCGAGCCGAGCCGGCAGAGGCCCTGGCGCCGCCCTACCGTACCGTGCGAAGCAGCACCGACCCGGCCTTCACACACACCCTCGCCGGAGACTCTCTGTCCAGGTCAGGTGCTCGGCGAGCCCCTGGCGTCAATCTCACGGGCCTGCTCGTCGCAGTTCGCACGCGGCCGTCGCGGCACCCGAGAACGAACCGCTCTGTGTGGCGTAGGTGCAAGAACGTGTGACGCCCGGGGCGTGCCGAACTCAGTTGAACCGCGCCCGAGCGGGCTGCCCTCGCCACCCCTTTGGAATCAGGCGCCTCTCGATAGTCGGTCGCCGGTCGCATCCCCGTGGCTTCCGCAGGTTCGCGACAAAATCGAGGCCTGGACAATGCGCGCACTTGTCGCCGCCGTCGCGTCCGTGCCGACACGAGAGGAATCTCTCTGACGCCCCCGCCCTCGCGGACCACGGCCCTCGACCACCGACATGCATAGCGCCCGCCTTCGAAGGTCTCCGACGCATCGGAACGGTCTGCTCATGCTCAATGCGACCCGAACGGTGAGACTGATCCCTATGCCCCGAACGCTCTCCTTCACCGCTCCGTACCCACGCACACATGGGTCCACGCGTCGCGCGCGGTGAGTGTTCCACGTGAAACATGCCGCTGGCGACGTGGTCCCCACTCGCGTGCTGCTCGAGACCGGGATCGTGCGAGCCGCTGCGGTTTGAGCGGACTCGGCCAGGGTGGATCCCTCTAGTCGGAGACGACGCGCGCGATTTCTTGACCGGCACAGGCCCTGGGCGAGGGCGCTGCGGGTTGCCGCGTGACCAAGCCGAGCCGGGCCTGCGTGGTGGGTCAGTCGTCAGGCCGGAAGAACCGCATGAGGTCGTAGTTTGCGACGGTGCGCGCGTAGGACAGCGGCGTTACGCCGTCGCGGTTCTGAGCCATGGGGTCGGAGCCGGCGGCGAGCAGCGCGCGGACGATCTCACCGTCGCCGTCATGGACGTTGGCCAGGGCGACAAACAGTGGTGTCGCGCCGAACCGGTTGCGGAGTTCGAGCGGCGCGCCGGCGTCGAGGAGCAGTCGAGCCACGTTCGCGTGCCCCGACTGCGCCGCGAAGTGCAGCGGCGTGAACCCGGCGCTGTCAGGCTGCCTCGGGTCCGCGCCCGCCGCGACGAGCTTGGTCACCGCCTCACTGTCGCCGTCGAGTGCTGCGTAGTGCAATTCGGATCGTCCGGCCCGGTCGGTGTGCATGACTGAAGCCTGGCATGGCTACGAACAGGAGCGACACCGCTTCCCGGGTCCAAGGCTTCACGGGCGCAGCCAGCAGAGAATTGCGGCAAGCACGACGCCGCCGCGGTAGCTCACGGCGTGCTTGTCGCAGCGGGTGGCCAGCCCGCGCCACCGCACGAGAGCGTTGAAGTACCGTTCGGCGGCGTTGCGGCGCATGTGGTTGTCAATGTCGTTGGTGACCTGCCGGCCACCGCCTGATCCGCGCCGCCGACGGTGCCCCTGTTGGTCGCGAGGCTCACCAGGATCACCGAGACGATGCCCGGCGGCGCAACTCTGGGCGGATCGCCCGTGAGGAGTACGCCCGGTCGGCCAACACTCGCCTGGCGAGTTGTGGTCGGCCAACACTCGCCTGGCGAGTTGTGCGAGGCCTGCCCGGACCGGTGCAGGACACCCGGATCGCTGCTAGCGCCAGAAGGCACGTCGAGGCGTCACCGCCCTGCCCCGGTCCCGGCAGCACCGCCAGCGGCCGGCCGCGCCCGTCGGCGACGGGACACGACTCCACCGTGGAAGCGGACCTCTACGTTCGACCGATAGCCCCTGCGGCGAGGCGACCCTTCCGTGCGCACAAGGCCGCGGCCGGCCTTCCGATGCACTGGATGTTCACCGCGCCGGATGGACATGCGTCTCAGGGAAAGTCGGCCCGAACGGCCGGTCCGCGGCATGCCGTGACGCCGGCACTAGGAGACGCGGGCAGCGCCTGACAACGGCTTGCACCACCGCATGCGTCTGACACCGGTTCAATGCATCACCGGTCCCCTGCGGGCGACGCGATCTCCGGACCGGGCCCCGCACCCGGGCGAACGGCTCGTTGCGCGTACATTTGGCACCGCCGCGCCCGGCCGACCTGTTTCACGTGAAACAACCCGCGCACCTGAAGTGGACGGGCCTCCATCCAGGCAGTCGGCGCGGCACTGACTTCGGCCCTGATGTGCTACACCGCGGTAGGCACGGGGCCAGTCGGCGTCGTTCCACGTGAAACACGCGCCGCGACGGATGTCGTTCCACGTGAACCACGCGCCGCGACGCATGTCCTTCCACGTGAAACACGCGCCGCGACGGATAGAGCGCCATGACACTCGCGCACGTTCCGTGGGGTGAACCGCGCACCAGGTCCTGCCCGGGGCCTCATCCTCCATGTGCGACGTTCCGCGTGAAACGGGAACCCGTGGAGCGCGGCGCCAGCGACCGCACGGCCGCACCCGAGCGGGCCAACCGCAGAAGGACGGCACCTGCGCCTCGCCGCCAGCCGCGTCCGCTCCGAGTCAAAGAGGGACTCGACGTATGCAGCAGGCAACGTGGGGTCGGCCGCCGAGAGTCTCGATCTGGGCACCCCTGGCACACGCTCGGCGCCTGTGGTTGCCGCGACGACCGTGGGCGGCGCATCGCGCACGCCAGAGGCTGGTGCGACGGAGCCTGACCCGGTTTCCCGGACAGTGAGGGTGTGCTGATCATGCCGCCGCGGTCGCGGCGGTGTGTAGGTCCTCGAAGTCGTTCGGGGACCGGTAGCCGAGCCCGGAATGACGCCGGATCGGGT
>JAEWCA010000516.1 GCA_023390875.1 Actinomycetes bacterium | reverse complement strand
GATCTTCTGCCACAGGGTCGTCGCCTCGGACGTCCACTCGACCCGGTTCTTGACGCGCGTCGAGTCGACGACCGGCGTCATGACGAACACGATCTGGTCCGGACCGACGTGCTGCAACGACCGGCCGAGCCCCACGAGGTCCGTCAGGCGGTCGAACCCCGGGCTCGCGCTCAGCGACCGTGTCGCGGCGTCGGCGAACGACAGCAGCCCGGGTGTGCTCGCCAGGACGTCCCGCCGGAGCACCTCGCGCGCGGTCGCGGCCAGCAGCTCCTGCTGGCGGCCGATCCGCTGCAGGTCGGAGCCGTCGCCGAGGTCGTGCCGGGCGCGCGCGAACGCGAGCGCGGTCGCGCCGTCGAGCGTGTGCTGGCCCGCGGTCACGTGGAGCTGGGCGTCCTCGTCGTCGTAGTCCTGCGGCAGGCACATCGGGACCCCGCCGATCGCGTCGATCATCGTCTGGAACCCGGCGAAGTCGACCACCATCACGCCGTCGACGCGCACCCCGGTGAGCTGCTCGACCGTCCGCCACGTGCACGCGGCCGCCGACGCGACGTCGCCGCCGTGGTCCCAGCCGGTCGCGAACGCCTTGTTGAACTGGGCCGTCCTCAGGGCCGGGCTCGTGCTGCCGTCCGTCATGGTGCACGACGGGATGTCGACGAGCATGTCGCGCGGGATCGACACGAGCACCAGCTGCGACCGGTCGGCCGAGACGTGCGCGACGACGGTCGTGTCCGACCGCATCCCCTCGTCGACGCCGCCGATCTCGGCGTTCTCCCCACGCCGGTCGTCCGAGCCGAGCAGCAGGATGTTGACGGGGGAGCCGGCGTGCACGGCGGCGGGGTCGGCCGCGGTCGCGGACGACGACGGGGTCGGCCGGTCGTCGCCGAGCAGCCCGGCGGTGTCGAGCGTCTCGATGTTCGACTGCAGCCGCCACCAGACCGCCCCGGCGGCGGCGCCCGCGAACGCGACCGTGCCGACGAGCACGAGCGCGACGACCCGCACGGTGCGGGCGCCCCGGCCGGTGCGGGCGTGGGACGGGGACGGCGTCGGGCTGCTCATGCGGCCGACGCTAGGCGTGCAGGTCAGCGGCGTGCGGGTGGTCGGTGTGCAGGTCCGCGGCCGGGCGTGGAGATCCTGTGACCCCACCCCCGGGGTAGCCTGTCGCCCTCATGGCTCACCTTCTCGGCGCGGACCGCGTCACCCTCACGCTGGGCACGCGCACCCTGCTCGACGAGGTCAGCCTCGGCATCGACGACGGCGTCCGGCTCGGCGTGGTCGGCCCCAACGGGGCGGGCAAGTCGACGCTGCTGCGCGTCCTCGCGGGCCTCCAGGAGGTCGACTCGGGGCGCGTCACGCGCGCCGGCGGGGTGCGCGTCGCGGTCCTCGAGCAGCGTGACGACCTCACGAGCGGCACGGTCCTCGACGCGGTCCACGGCGACCTCGACGAGCACGAGTGGGCGACGCACGCCGGCATCCGCTCGATCCACGCGGGCCTGCTCGCCGACGTCGACCTCGCCGCCGACGTGAGCACGCTGTCCGGCGGCCAGCGGCGGCGCGTCGCGCTCGCGGCCCTGCTGGTGCGGGACGACGAGGTCCTCGTGCTCGACGAGCCGACCAACCACCTCGACGTCGAGGGTGTCGCGTGGCTCGCGGCGCACCTGTCGGAGCGGTACGCGCGCGGCTCGGGCGCGCTCGTGGTCGTCACGCACGACCGCTGGTTCCTCGACGCGGTGTGCACGCGCACGTGGGAGGTGCACGACGGCGTCGTGGACCAGTACGACGGCGGCTACGCGGCCTACGTGCTGGCCCGCGCCGAACGTGCCCGCACGGCGGCGACCACCGAGGAGAAGCGGCAGAACCTGCTGCGCAAGGAGCTCGCCTGGCTCCGCCGCGGCGCCCCCGCCCGCACGTCGAAGCCGAAGTTCCGGATCGACGCCGCCAACGCGCTCATCGCCGACGAGCCGCCGCCGCGCGACCAGCTCGCGCTCACGCGCATGGCCACCGCGCGGCTCGGCAAGGACGTGCTCGACGTCGAGGACGTGACGCTCGCGTACCCCGCGCACGACGGCTCGGGCACGCGCGTGCTGCTCGACGACGTCACGTGGCGGCTCGGCCCGGGCGACCGGGTCGGCCTGGTGGGCGTCAACGGCGCGGGCAAGACGTCGCTCATGGGACTGCTCGCGGGCCGCGTCCAGCCGACGTCCGGGCGGGTCAAGCGGGGCAAGACCGTGCAGGTGGCCGAGCTCCGGCAGGACGTCGAGGACCTCGACGAGCTCGCGGACCTGCGGGTCGTCGAGGTCGTCGAGCGCGAGAAGCGGTCCGTCGTGGTCGGCGGCAAGGAGCTCACCGCGTCGCAGCTCGTCGAGCGCCTCGGGTTCGCCCGTGACCGCGCCCGCACGCCGGTCCGCGACCTGTCGGGCGGTGAGCGCCGCCGCCTGCAGCTGCTGCGCCTGCTCGTCGGCGAGCCCAACGTGCTCCTGCTCGACGAGCCCACCAACGACCTCGACACCGACACGCTCGCGGCCCTCGAGGACCTGCTCGACGGCTGGCCGGGCACGCTCGTCGTCGTCTCGCACGACCGCTACCTGCTCGAACGCGTCTGCGACCGGCAGCTCGCACTGCTCGGCGACGGCGCCGTGCGGGACCTGCCGGGTGGGGTCGAGCAGTACCTCGAGCTGCGCCGCGCGGCCGTCGCGCAGTCCGCGAGCCCCTCGGCGCCCGCCGCGAACGAGGCCGCTCCCGCCGAGGTGCCGGCCGCCGCCGCCTCGCCCGCCGACGTCCGCGCCGCCCGCAAGGAGATCGCCCGCATCGAGCGCCGCCTCTCGAAGATCGCGGAGCTCGAGGCCAGGCTGCACGCGCGGATGGCCGAGCAGGCGACCGACCACGAGGCCGTGCTCGCGCTCGACGCCGAGCTGCGCACCCTCGCCGCCGAGAAGGACGACCTCGAGGCCCAGTGGCTCGACGCCGCGGAGATCGCGGGCTGACCCGCGCGAGTGCTCGCGCCCGCCGTCAGCGGCAGGGCACGGTCGCGTCGACGCCACCCAGCCCGTCGTCGAACGCGATGCGGACCTCGTCGTGGCGGGGCTCGAGCAGGTAGGCGCCGTCGCGGAACGGGAACGTCTCCTCGAGCCGGTAGTCCGCGACGCGCTGCGCGAAGGACGACCCGGGGGCCGCGACGAACAACGTGACCTCGCCGGTGAACAGGTCCTGGACCTGCCGGACGACGGCGGTGCACCCGTCGGGACCCCGCACGACGACCATCTCGTCGTCGAGGGTGTCCATGGCGAGGGCGAAGACCAGCACGCCGAGCCCCGCCACCCCGGCGGTCAGCGCGAGCGCCGCCAGGGAGCGCCGGGCCCGACGCCCGGAGGACGACGCCACGGCTGGGTCGTCGTGGGCGAGGGCGGCCGCACCCAGGCCGACGCAGCCGACCAGGCACCCGAGCCACCCGGGTGACGTGAGCGACTCGACGAGGGGGCCCACCGAGATCAGCACCAGGAACCCGACCAGCGGGACCACGAGCGAGACGGGGTACGCGAGCGCGACGACGACGCCCCGCAGGACCGCCCGCTCGGTCGTGCTGCGCGGCCCGCGTCGACGCGCGAGGAGGTATCCGGCGAGCAGCGCCGAACCGGCCAGCAGCACCGTGCCGGAGAGCGCCGTCCTGCTCACGACCGTGGTCCCGGTGACGAGCATCCACCGGCCCGACGCACCCGACAGCGCGGCGGCCACGACGGCGACGACGCCCGCGACCACGACGACCGAGCGCCCCATCACCCGACGCCACGTCGGTACGTCACCGGGTGCGGCCGGCAGCGGTGCGCCGGCCGGTGCGGGACCGTCCGGCGGGGCGATGGAGGGCTCGGGAGCAGGCACGGCTGCGACCGTAGGGAACCCACCGGCGGCCCGCCCGCGTTTCACACCACCTGCGCGATCCCCACCCGGGATGCCCGCCCACCTGCGCAGACGCCTCCTGCGGCGTCGACGGCGCTCACGTCAGCCGTCGTGCACGCTCCCGGCTCGCCCGAGCGCGAGCTGTGCCGCCACCGACATCGTCAGCACCGACCCCAGCACCACGAGCAGGGGAGCGGTCCACCCGCCCGACGCGGTGTGCACGGCCCCGAGCACGCTGGGTCCGAGCGCCGCGCACCCGTAGCCGAACGTCTGGATCGCGGCCGACATCCGCCGGGCACCGCTCTGCGACCCCGCGGTGGTGGCGACGACCGTGAAGATCACCGCGAAGTTGCCGCCCTGCGCGACCCCCGCGAGCGTGCACCACAGTGGCCACCACCCGGGCGCGACGAGCAGCCCGACGGGCAGGAGCACCCACCCGACGCTGATCGCGACCATGACCACCCGCACCGGCACCCGCCGCCCCAGCGCGAGCGGGACCCCGATGCCGCCGACCATCCCGAACAGCTGGAACAGGGATGCCGCACCGCCCGACGCGGTCGGCGCGAGGCCGAGCTCGTCGTGCAGCACGGACGGCAGCCACGCGCTCACCGCGTAGTAGCCGAACGCCTGCCCCGCGAACGACACCGCGAGCAGCCACGTGACCGCACGCCGCAGCACCTCGGGCCGCGCGTCCCGACCCGCG
>JAEWCA010000507.1 GCA_023390875.1 Actinomycetes bacterium | reverse complement strand
GAACGCGCCCTCGTCCTCGAGGATGTGCGCGGCCCGGCGCTGCCACGAGCTCGCGGCGCTGCCCAGGTGCTCGGTCTGCGCGGTGAGCAGGTGGCGGCGCAGCACGCGCGGCAGCGTGTAGTGGACGCCGTCGTCGGTGCCGGCGAGCGACCAGCGCACCTCGAGGTCGCGGAGCAGGTCGCGGCTGCCGGTCGTCGCCATGAGCGCGTCGCAGCGGGCGCCCGTCATGCGGTCGAACGCGGAGCCCCAGTGCAGGAGCTCGACGAGCGGGCGGTCCAGGCCCGCGAGGATCTCGCCGGTCAGGTAGTCGTGCGCGTACCAGGAGTCACCGGGCAGGCCGCGGACGGCGCGGCGCCGGTCGGCGGGCAGCAGGCCGGCCGTCGACCGGTGGAACAGGTGCACGGCGACGGCCCAGCCGTCGGTCTCGTGCGCGACCGTCTCGACGTCCTCCGGGGTCAGCGGCTCGTCGTACACGTCGCGGAACAGCCGGTCGACCTCCCACGGTCGCAGCCGCAGGTCGGCGCCCGTGAGCACCGTGGGCGGGCTGATCTCGGACCGCGCGAGGTTGAACGTCGGGCGCACCCGGGAGCCGACGAGCACGTGCACCGCGGGCAGGACGTCGAGCAGCAGGCGCTCCAGGCCACGCTCCGCGGGATGGCCGATGAGTGCGTGCGCGTCGTCGAGCACCAGGAGCACGGACCAGTCGGACGGGTGCTCCGCCGCGCGGCCCGGACCTGCGGTGAGGAGCATCCGGCCGAGGTCGTCGGGCGTGAGGCACATGGCCGCGCTCGCGCCCGGGGTCCGCACGACGATCCCCGCGCGCGTGCACCGCCCCCACACCACGGGCAGGCCGGTCGTGCGGGACCACTGCGTCATCACCGTCGTCTTGCCCGAGCCGGGCGGTCCCACGACGAGACCGAACCTGCTGGTGAGCACGTCGTCGAGCCGCTGCAGCAGCGACCGCCGCACCACGCTGCCGTTCTCGGGCGCGCGGGCCCCCGTGCGTGGCCCACCGGCCAGCACGACGGCACGGCCCCCCTGCGCCATCACTTCCTCCGACCCCCTGGAGCCCCCCGACCTCGACGGCGTGGGCGCCCTGGGGTCGATCCTGACAGCCGCACCTCGATGTGATCTACACCATAGTGGGCGAAAATGTGCGTATCGGGACGTGTCGGATCGTTTCGGGCACCGCTGCGGGAGCCTCGGGGCCCGTCAGGCGGCCGCCGTCGCGTCCGTCGACCGCACGTCGTACCGCAGCAGCACGGCCCCGTTGCCGAATCGTCGCTGGTCGAGCAGCGCCAGGTCCAGCCGGACGTCGTCGGGCAGGAACGCCGTGCCGCCGCCCACCACCACGGGCGTGACCAGCATCTGCAGCTCGTCGACCAGACCCGCCCGCAGCGCGTGCGCCGCGAGGCCCGGGCCGCCCAGCGACAGGTCCCGGTCCGACGACGCCTTCAGCTCGGCCACCGCGGCCGGGTCGAACGCGCGCTCGATCCGCGTCCGGCTCGTCACCGGGGCGTCGAGCGTCGACGAGTAGACGACCTTGTCGGCCTGCCGCCAGATCTCCGCGTAGTCGCGCTGCACCGGCGGCGCGTCGTCGGGAGCCGTCTCCCAGTACGCCATCACCCGGTACATCCGCCGGCCGTACAGGTACGTGCCGACCGGGCGCTCGAGCTCGTTGACGGCCGCGTGCACCTCCTCGTCGGGCGCCGCCCAGTCGAACCGCCCCTCGGGGTCGGCGACGTAGCCGTCGAGCGAGGTGATCGCGGTGTACAGCAGCCGGGCCATGCAGGTGCCTCCGGGGGGTCGGTGCCTGGGCGGTCGTCCCAGGATGTCGGGCCAGGCCGGCGTCCGCACGCGTTTCGTCGGGATTCGTCGCGGGTCTCCGCGCTGGTCACGGCCGCGGCGGGCGCCGGGCGGGCTCGCACGGCGGGTCAGGACGACGGCCGCGAGACTGGTCCGCGTCCACGTCGTCGCGGGCGGTGTCGATCCACGCGCCCGCCGTTCGTACAGAAGGTGAGGACCGGGACCCGCCCGGGACACGGCACCAGGAGGAGACATGGCCCAGTACCTGCTCAGCGTGATGGAACCGACCGGCGGCACCCCCGACCCGGAGCTCCTGCGCCAGGTGATGCTGGACGTCGAGGACCTCGACCGCCGCATGCACGACGAGGGCGTGTGGGTGTTCGCCGGCGGTCTGCACTCGCCGGACGCCGCCACCGTCCTGCGCGCCCACGACGGCCAGGTCGTCATGACGGACGGGCCGTTCGCCGAGGGCAAGGAGCACCTCGGCGGGTTCTCGATCATCGACGTCGAGGACCTCGACGCGGCTCTCGGCTGGGGCAAGCAGCTCGCCGCCGCCACGGGGCTGCCGATCGAGGTGCGACCGTTCCGGTCATGACGTCCGACGCCGAGCGGCAGGTCGCGGCCGTGTTCCGTGCGGAGCACGGCCGGGCCGTCGCCGTCCTGACCCGGCAGCTCGGCGACCTCGGTCTCGCCGAGGAGGCCGTGCAGGAGGCGTTCGTCGTCGCGCTGGGCCGCTGGCCGACCGACGGCGTCCCGCCCAGCCCCGCCGGCTGGATCCTCACGACCGCCCGCCGCCGGGCGATCGACCACCTGCGCCGCGAGTCCGCCCGGGCCGACAAGCACGCGCAGGCCGCGCTGCTGCACGCCCGCGACGAACCGCCGGAGGTGGGACCCGTGCACGACGACCGGCTCCGCCTCGTGTTCACGTGCTGCCACCCGGCGCTCGCGGTGCCCGCGCAGGTCGCGCTCACGCTCCGGCTGCTCGGGGGCCTCACGACCACCGAGATCGCGCACGCGTTCCTCGTGCCCGAGCCGACGATGGCGCAGCGGATCGTGCGCGCCAAGGCGAAGATCCGCGACGCCCGCATCCCGTACCGGGTGCCGCGCGACGCGGACCTCCCCGACCGGCTCGCCGGCGTCCTCGCGGTCGTCTATCTCGTGTTCACCACCGGCCACACCGCGGTCGCCGGGGACGAGCTCGTGCGGGACGACCTCTGCGCGGAGGCGATCCGGCTCGGCCGGCTCCTCGTCGAGCTCATGCCCGACGAGCCCGAGGCCGTCGGGCTGCTCGCGCTCATGCTGCTGGTCGACGCCCGGCGCGCCGCCCGCGTCGGACCCGACGGGCTCGTGCTGCTCGCCGACCAGGACCGGTCCCGGTGGGACGCCGGCGAGATCGCCGAGGGGCAGTCGCTGGTGCGGCGGTGCCTGCGGCGCGGCCGGCCCGGGCCGTACCAGGTGCAGGCCGCGATCCAGGCGGTGCACAGCGACCCCGGGCCCACCGACTGGGCGCAGGTCGTCGCCCTCTACGACCAGCTGCTCACGCTCGCGCCCAGCCCCGTCGTCGCGCTCAACCGGGCCGTCGCCGTGGCCGAGGTGTCCGGTCCGGGTGCCGGGCTCGCGCTCGTCGACGACCTGCCGCTCGCCGGGTTCCACGTGTTCCACGCGGTGCGCGCCGACCTGCTGCGGCGGCTCGGCCGGACCGCGGAGGCGGCCGACGAGTACGGCGCGGCGATCGCCGGGACGGGCAACGCCGCCGAGCGCGCCCACCTCGTGCGCGTGCGCGACGCACTCGACGCATGAACGGCGGACGAATCACCACGCCCGCCGCGTGATCGGTGGGCGGCAGCGCACGAGGACGACGACGATGGGGGCATGGCCGAGCCGCACGAGTGGACCGTCGACGACCACCTCCGCGGGGCACCGCCCGAGCACGTCGAGCTCTACCACGCCGTCGCCGGGCTCATCGAGGCGTGCGGGCCCGTCGAGGTCGTCGTGCACAAGACGACGATCACGTTCAAGGGGACCCGGCGCGGGTTCGCGGGCGCGCGGCCCGACCGGCAGGGCGTCGTGGGATATCTCGACCTCATGCGCCCCGTCGACACCGACCCGCGGATCACGAGCGTCGCGCCGTACACGCAGCACCTGTTCGTCAACCACTTCCGGGTCCGGACCGCGGCCGACGTCGACGACACGTTCGCGGAGTGGGTCCGCGAGGCGTACGCGGTCGGCGGCGGCGCGCACCTGGACTGACGCCCGCGCGCAGTGCCGACCTCGCCGTGGGCTGCCGCGTGCGTCGGGCGGCGTCAGCCCGGGGTCGTCGGGTGGTGCGTCGGGCGGCGTCAGCCCGGGG
>JAEWCA010000521.1 GCA_023390875.1 Actinomycetes bacterium | reverse complement strand
CCCCCCCCCCCCCCCCCCCCCCGCCCCCCCCCCCCCCCCCCGGGGGGGCCCGGCTGTCGCCCGTCCCCCTCCTTGGAGCCGTCCACCCCATGCCTTCTTCTCCCCAGGTCCGCTACGGCGGCGACTACAACCCCGAGCAGTGGCCCCGGGACGTGTGGGACGCCGACCACGCGGCGTTCGACCTGGCGGGCATCACGACGTTGACCGTCGGGGTGTTCGCGTGGGCGCACCTGCAGCCCGCGGAGGACCGGTACGACTTCTCGACGCTCGACGCGATCGTGGACCGCGCCGCGGCGGAGGGCCGCGACGTCGTGCTCGCGACGCCGAGCGGTGCGATGCCACCGTGGCTGGCGCGCGCGTACCCGGAGGTCTGCCGCGTCGACTTCGAAGGCCGCCGGCACGTGTACGGGCAGCGGCACAACCACTGCCCGTCGTCGCCGGTGTTCCGCCGGCTGTCCGTCGAGCTCGCCGGGCGGCTAGCGGAGCGGTACGGGAACAACCCCGCGATCGTCGCCTGGCACGTCGGCAACGAGTACGGCGGGGCGTGCTACTGCTCGCTCTGCGCGGCGGCGTTCCGGGTCTGGCTCGCGGAGCGGTACGGCAGCCTGGAGCGCCTCAACGACGCGTGGAACGCCACCTTCTGGTCGCACACGTTCACCGACTGGGACGAGATCCAGCCGCCGACGGCCCTCTCCGAGCACTGGCGGGGCCCGAACCACACGGCGTTCCAGGGCATCACGCTCGACTACCGCCGCTTCATGTCGGACCAGCTGCTCGGCGGGTTCGTCGCGGAGAAGACCGCGATCCGCGCGCACGTGCCGTCCACGCCGGTGACGACGAACCTCATGGGCCTGTACCAGCCGATCGACTACCACCGCTGGGCCGAGCACCTCGACGTCGCGACGTGGGACAACTACCCGCCCGAGGACCCGTCGCCGACCCGGACCGCGGCGCGCATGGCGCTCGCGCACGGGGCGATGCGCGGCCTGAAGGACGGGCAGCCGTTCTGGGTCATGGAGCAGACCCCGTCGACGACCGCGAGCCGCGACGTCAACGCCGTGAAGCGGCCCGGCGTGCTCGGGCTGTGGACGTGGCAGGCCGTCGCGCACGGCGCCGACGCGACCCTCTTCTTCCAGATGCGCCACTCGCGCGGCGCGTGCGAGAAGTACCACGGCGCCGTCCTCGACCACGCGGGCCGCACGGACACCCGGGTGTTCCGGGAGGTCGCCGCGCTCGGTGCGCAGCTCGCGACGCTCGGTCCGGCGACGCTCGGTGCCCGCACGCCCGCGCGGGTCGCGCTGCTGCTCGACTGGGACTCCTGGTGGGCCCTCGAGATGTCCGACGGGCCCAACCGGAACGTGCGCCACCTCGACGTCGTCGGCGCGTACCACCGCGCGCTGTGGGGCATGAACGCGCTGGTCGACGTGGTCCCGGTGACCGCGTCGCTCGACGCGTACGAGGTGGTCGTCGCGCCCGTGCTGCACATGGTCAAGGGCGACCTCGCAGCCCGGCTCGAGGCGTTCGTCGAACGCGGCGGCACCCTGCTCACCACCGCGCTGTCGGGGCGGGTCGACGAGGACGACAACGCGTTCCTCGCCGACGTCCCCGGACCGCTGCGCGACCTGCTCGGCCTGCGCGTCGAGGAGACCGACGCGCAGCAGCCCGACGTCGTCAACCCCGTCACGCTCACCCTCGGCCGGCCCGGCTCCACGGCCGTGCACGACGCCCGGCACGTGTTCGAGGTCGTCGTCCCCGACCCCGAGACCGCCGTGCTCGGCACGTACACCGCGGACTTCTACGCCGGCACGCCCGCCGTCACCTGCGCGAGGCGGGGCACGGGGGAGGCCTGGTACGTCGCGACGCTGCTCGACGACCGCGGCGTCGCCCGTGTCGTGCGCCAGGTGCTCGCCCGGCACGGGCTCACGGGCCCGCACGCCGCCGACGAGGGCGTCGAGGTCGTCGACCGCGTCGCCCCCGACGGGACGACGTACCGGTTCGTGCTGCACCACGGGTCGTCGCCGCTGACCGTGACGTCGCAGGTGTCCGGGACCGACGTGCTCACCGGGCGGGACGTCGGCGCCGGTCAGCCGTTGACCCTGGAGCCCGCCGCCGTGCTCGTGCTGCGCACCTGAACCTTCGCTCGCCCGTCCGTCGTCCTCGGAGCTGCCATGACCCCCGCCACCGTCGTCGTCCCCGCCGCACCGCTCGGCCCGCTGCCCGACGCGTGGCGGACGTGCGTCGGCACGGGCCGCCTCAACCTCGCCCTGCGCGCCGACCACCGCGAGTCCCTCGCGAAGGTCCAGCGCGACATCGGGTTCCGGTACGTCCGCGGGCACGGCCTGCTGTCCGACGACATGGGCCTGCACCGCCCGTACCACCACGACGGCGAGCGGCGCGTCCGGTACGGCTTCACGTACGTCGACCAGGTGCACGACACGTTCCTCGGGCTCGGCATCAGGCCGTTCGTCGAGCTCGGCTTCATGCCCTCGGGGCTCGCGTCCGGGTCACAGACGGTGTTCTGGTGGAACGGCAACGTCACCCCACCGGCGTCCTACGACGAGTGGACCGCGCTCGTCGTCGCGCTCGTCCGCCACCTGGTCGACCGCTACGGCATCGACGAGGTACGCACCTGGCCCATCGAGGTGTGGAACGAGCCGAACCTCGTGGACTTCTGGCAGGGCGCCGACCAGGCCGAGTACCTGCGGCTGTACGAGGCGACGGCCCGGGCCATCAAGGACGTCGACGCGTCGCTCCAGGTCGGCGGCCCCGCGATCTCCCCGGGTGCCGACGAGTGGTGGGCGCCGTTCGTCGACTTCGTGACGAGCCGCGACGTGCCGATCGACTTCGTCAGCCGGCACGCGTACACGTCCGGCCCGGCGCAGCCCGTGCCGTTCGGCACCTACCAGACGCTCGACGCCCCGCAGGCGCTGCTCGACCAGTTCGACGCACCGCGCCGGCACCTCGCGGGCACCGCGCTCGCGGGCCTGCCGGTCCACATCACCGAGTTCAACTCGTCCTACCGGCCCGACAACCCGATCCACGACACCGCCTACAACGCCGCCTACCTCGCCCCGGTGCTCGCGGGCGGCGGGGACCTCGTCGACTCGTTCTCGTACTGGACGTTCGCCGACGTGTTCGAGGAGGTGGGCGTGCCGACGTCGCTGTTCCACGGCGGGTTCGGGCTGCTCACCCACCGGCAGGTGCCCAAGCCGACGTACCACCTGTACGCGTTCATGGCCCGGATGGGGCGGCACGTGCTCGCCCGGGGCGACGACCACCTCGTGTGCGCGGACGACGACGGGCGCGTGACGGTGCTCGCGTGGCAGCCCGTGGGCGGGACGGACGCGCCCGCGGCCGACGAGCGGCACCTCGTGCGGCTGTCGCTGCCGGTCGCCGTGCACCGCGGTGCGAGCGACGACGGCGGCACGGTGTTCGTCGTCCGGGAGCGCGTCAACGAGCAGGACGGCAACGCGTTCGCCGCATGGCGCGAGCTCGGCCGCCCGGCGTCCCCGACCGAGCGGGACGTCGACCTGCTCCGCGACCTCGCCCGACCCGCGACGTCCCACGCGGCGCTGCCCGTCGTCGACGGCCGCGTGCAGCTCGACCTCGAGCTCGCGCAGCACGAGGTCACGTTCGTCGAGGTCCGGCCGGTGCGACCCGAGCGGCACGACGGGCTCGACGACCGCCGCCTGCTCGGCGTGTCCGACGACCGGCTCGCCGC
>JAEWCA010000440.1 GCA_023390875.1 Actinomycetes bacterium | reverse complement strand
CCCCCGAGGATCCCGACCTGCAAGGAGAGCCGGTGGACGACGGCTACCTCAGCCAGTACCTGTCGTTGTTCGACGAGTTCGACGTGGCCGCCGCGTTCTGGGTGAACATCCAGCTGACGTTCTTCGCGGGCATCCTGGCCCTCGTCGGCGGCACGATCCTCGCGATCATGCGCATCTCCCCCGTGCCGAGCCTGCGCTGGGCGGGTTCGACGTACGTCACGCTCCTGCGGAACACGCCGCTGACGATCATCATCGTGTTCTGCGTCCTCGGGCTGTGGGGCCAGCTCGGCATCACGCTCTCGACGAACTTCCAGACGAACTTCTTCCGGCTCGCGGTCATCGGGCTCGCCGCGTACCACGCGGCGTTCGTGTGCGAGGCCCTGCGGTCCGGCGTCAACACGGTGCCCGTGGGGCAGGCCGAGGCCGCCCGGGCCATCGGGCTCGGGTTCTGGCCGGCGGCCCGGCTCGTGATCCTGCCGCAGGCGTTCCGCGGGTCGATCGCCCCGCTCGGCAACGTCCTCATCGCCCTCACCAAGAACTCGACCGTCGCCGCCGCCGGGTCGGTCGCGGAGGCGTCCGGCCTGATGCGGACCATGATCGAGTTCCGTCCGGACGTCAGCCTCGCGATCTTCCTCACCTTCGCCGCCGGCTTCACGGTCATCGTCGTGCCGATCGGCCTGGCCACGACCGCGCTGTCGCGCAGGCTGGCGGTGGCCCGATGAGCGACTCGGTCCTGTTCGACGCCCCCGGGCCCCGCGCGCGGCGGCGGATGCGGTGGGTCAACGCCGTCGCGGCCGTCGTCGTCGCGGGCATCGGGGCTGTCGTCCTCGTCCGGCTCGGCGCCAAGGGGCAGCTCGAGTCGCAGCTCTGGACACCGTTCCTCACCGGGGACGCCTGGACGAACTTCCTCCTGCCCGGCCTGCGCTACACCCTGCGGGCGGCCGGCATCTCGATCGTCACCGCCGGGATCTTCGGCATCGTCTTCGGCCTCGGCCGGCTCTCCGCGTCGCGGGCCGTACGGACCGTGAGCGGCGCCGTCGTGGAGTTCTTCCGCGCCGTCCCCGTGCTGCTCATGATGATCTTCTTCTACCTGGGGCTCGGCCACCTGCACGTCGTCGACCCCACCGACCTGCCGCTCGTCGCGGTCGTCCTCGGCCTCACGCTGTACAACGGCTCCGTGTTCGCCGAGCTGGTGCGCTCCGGCGTGCACGGGCTGCCCCGCGGTCAGCGGGAGGCAGCCCTCGCGGTCGGGCTGCGCCGCTCGCAGTCGCTCCGGATCGTCGAGGTGCCCCAGGCGCTCATCGCCATGCTGCCCGCGCTCGCGAGCCAGCTCGTCGTCATCCTCAAGGACACCGCGCTCGGCTACATCATCACGTACCCGGACCTGCTCGACGCCGCGCGACGGCTCGGGTCCGCGAACGGCAACATCCTGCAGGCGCTCCTCGTGGCCGCCGGCATCTTCATCGTCATCAACTACGCGCTCACCCGGTTCGCCGGGTTGCTCGCCGGACGGGTCGGCCGCCGCACCGCGGGCCGGGCGCGCGCCGAGACGCCGACGCTCGTGGTGGCGACCCGCGACGACTGACGCTCCCCGCGCACGCGGTCGTCGTGGGCACGCGGTCGCCGCGTCGGCACGCCGTCGTCGCGTGCGCTCGTCGTCGTGGTGCCGGCCCGAACGTCAGCCCGCGGTCGCGCTCGCGCGGATCTCCCGCACCACGGTCACCTTGATCTCGCCGGGATACGTCAGGTCCTGCTCGATGTGCCGGGCGATCGCGACCGCGAGCTGCGGGAGCGCGGTGTCGTCGACCTCGGACGGCTCGACGACCACGCGCACCTCGCGGCCCGCGGACATCGCCAGCGCGCGCCGGACGCCGGCATGCGCCGCGACGAGCTGCTCGAGCTTGTCCATCCGCTCGACGTACTGGTCGAGCTCGTCGCCGCGCCGGGCGCCCCGCCGGGACGCCGCGATCGCGTCCGCCACCTGCACGAGCACCGCCTCGACCGTCTCCGCGGGCACCTCGTCGTGGTGGGCGGCGATCGCGTTCACCACGACGTCCGACTCGCCGTGCCGGCGGGCCAGGTCGGCGCCGACGATCGCGTGCGTTCCCGCCACCTCGGCGGTGAGGGCCTTGCCGATGTCGTGCAGGAGCGCGCCGCGTCGGGCCACCTCGACGTCCGCGCCGGTCTCGGCCGCGACACCGGCCGCGAGCAGCGCGCACTCGACGACGTGCTCGAGCACGTTCTGGCCGTACGACGTCCGCAGGCGCAGGCGCCCGAGCGTGCGGACGAGGGTCGGGTGCAGGCCGTGGACCCCGGCACGCTCCGCAGCGTCGTGCCCTGCGGTCTCGGTGCGCTCGTCGGCACCCCCGACTGCTTCTGCGTAGGCCGCCTCGATGCGCTGCGGGTGGATGCGGCCGTCGGCCATGAGCGCCTCGAGCGCGACCTGCGCGACCTCACGCCGCTCGGGGTCGAAGCACGACAGGACGACCGAGTCCGGCTGCTCGTCGACGAGCACGTTGACGCCGGTGAGTGCCTCGAAGGCCCGGATGTTGCGGCCCTCCTTGCCGATGATGCGGCCCTTCATCTCGTCGGAGGGCAGGGCCAGCACCGTGATCGCGCTCTGCGCGCTCGTCGCGACGGCGGTGCGCTGCAGCGC